>JBIKMI010000301.1:0-3494 GCA_044359285.1 Kiritimatiellia bacterium | reverse complement strand
CCCCACCCGGTTTTTGCCGGATCTGGCTGATGGCTTCGTCACCTTGCATGAGGGGCATCCAGTCATCCATCAGAACCAGTTGCGGCTGACTCCGGGTGAAGGCCTCCACCGCTTCCTTGCCATTGGTCGCCTCAACGACATCAAACCCGACCCCACCAAGCAACTGGAAAAGAAACAGGCGACTATCCGCGTCATCCTCTGCAACCAGGATCCGGCAGCGCGGCTGCCCCCCATCGAGTCGCAAAACATGACGCGTGTCAGGCCGTTCGATCGCCGTCCCCTCCTTTACGGGAAGCTCGAGCCGGAAGACGCTTCCCTTTCCCACTTCACTAATGCCTGTTACGTCACCCCCCATCAGTCGCGCAAACTGACGACTGATCGCCAAGCCCAACCCGGTCCCGGCATGACTGCTACGCCCTGAAGAGGTCTGCTCAAAGGGGATAAACAGCCGGTTCATCTCTTCCGCCGCAATGCCCGAACCGCTGTCTTCAATGACAATATTCAACCGCCACTCGTCCGCCACTCGTTGCCCGGTCGACACCCGCACCTGGATTGAGCCTGAGGCGGTATATTTGACGGCATTGCTAAGCAAATTAATAAGCACCTGCCTCAGTTTCTGTTCATCGGCGAAAAGATAACGCAGCCCCTGCTCAAGGCCCTCCAGGTGGAGTGACAGGTGCTTCGCTTCGGCCCGGATGCGAAAGATGAGGATGAGGTCATTCATCATGGCATGAAAGTCGAAGGAGATCGGGGACAACTCCACCCCGCCCGCCTCGATCTTGGACAATTCCAAAATATTATTCAGCAAAGCCAGTAAATGCTCGCCACTGCTGTTAATGATCTCCACCCGCTGCTTTTGACTGAGCGCCAGGCCCTGGTCTTGCTGCAAAAGCTGGGAAAACCCGAGGATGGCGTTGAGCGGGGTGCGGATCTCATGGCTCATGTGGGCGAGGAACCGGCTTTTGGCCCTGTTCTCCTGCGTGGCTAAGGAGGCCAATTCACGGGACCGGACCGTGGCGGCTTCGAGTTGCTGGTTCGATTGCAGCAAATCACGCTCCGCTTTGGCGCGCATCTCGACATTGACCAGCATTTGCGAGAAAATTGAAAGCAGTGAAATTTCCTTATCAGTATAGGAATGGTGTTTTCGGACGGAATCGAATCCCACGAACCCGATGCACTGCGGTTCGGCAAGCATCGGAACCGCAATCAGGCTTTTGATCCCCTGTGGCTCCAGGATCTCCCTCAAGCTCCCCGTCGGCAAGGCGTCGACATCTTCAATATACATGTAAGCGCCACTTTCGTGAGCCCTAACCCAGTCCGGAATCATGTCCAGGGGAACTTCCTTCAATTGATCAATTTGAGGCTCGATATCCGTATTGCACCATTCAAAGGTGTTTGAAGTGATCCCCTTTTCAAAGTCATACCGGAACACATACGCCCGATCCGCGGAAACAAATTTTCCCATTCTTTCGAGGGACAACTGGATCGCGGTGGGCACAAAGGTTAACGGAATATTGATGTATTGAGAGGATAACTCCATCAGCAGCTTCTGCATTTGCGAAATATCCGTTAGCGAGGCTTCCGCCTGCTTCAGGGCCGTAAGGTCCTTGGAGACCCCGAAAATACAATCTTGTTCATTCCACTTGCCGAACCACACGCGGGTTTCCACGGGGAGGTGACGGCCGTTTTTAGCCTGTAACGGAAGCGGACAAAATGATCGCTCTGCCCTGAACATAGCCCCGAAAATGATTTCTGCCTCCTTACGGTATGCCTCAGGATGCAGATCGAGAATTTTCATGGTCTGCAGTTCATCGCTGGAGTAGCCCAACCGGCGGTTGACGGCCGCATTGGTAAACAAAATGCGCCCCTCGGGTGCTCCGACCACAATCAGGTCGTCAACCGTCTCAAAGAACATGCGGAAGTTTTGCTCACTGGACTTCAGCTTTTCTTCCAGCAGTTTCGACTGGGTCACATCCCAGTTCGTACCGATCATTCGAAGCGGATGGCCCGATTCATCGCGTTGCACCTGGGCCATGGCACGGATATTACGGATGGAACCATCCGGCCAAAGCACCCGGAACTCCGTGTTAAATTCCTTTTCGCCGCTGAGCGCCATCTGAATCTCCAAATCCCCCTGATCCCGGTCGTCCGGGTGCAACCCCGCCTGCCAGGCCGGGTAGGCCCCGCTAAATTTATCCGGGGTAATTCCGTAGAGCCGATACATCTGGTCGTCCCAGACCAGGATATTGTTAACGACGTCCCAGTCCCAAATCCCCACGTTACCGGCTCGTGTGGCCAGCGCCAGTCGTTCGGAAATATCACGCAACGCCATTTCTGTTTTCTTGCGTTCGGTGACATCAGTGATAATCGAATGCAGGACCACGCACCCGCCAAACTGTATCCGGCTTGATGACACTTCCACATCTCTCAGTGTACGGTCGGCCAGGCGGTGCTGAAACTCAAAAAGTTTGCCCAGTTTCTGGGGGACAGACGCCATCTTCTCCTGGACCTCAGGCATTGCCAAGGCGTTGATATCGGAGATGTTCATCGCCAACAACTGCTCTCGCGGATAGCCATAAAAACTCACGGCAGCGGCATTGGCATCGATGATCGCACCATTATCCGGATCCACCAGGAGCATGACCGCTGAATTATTGGTGAATTGATTACGGTACGAGGCTTCACTCTCCCTCAAGGTCACGGTCAACTCTTCAGCCAACCGTTGCGCATTGACACGAACGTTCTGGAGCACTCGAATCAGGGCAAAAAGCAAAAGGGTGATCACCGTGCCGCCCGCCAGGGTGATCCAGATTTTCATGTATTCCAATGCAAAACACCCGACCCCCGCCTGCGTAAAACGCAGCGTCCAACGATGGCCATTCATGGTAACGGGAATCTGGTGGGTGAAGCGCACACCTCTCTGGTCATTCCGCCCCCCTGTAGCGGGATGTTCTGTGAAAAGCAAGTTCTGTGGCAACAGTTGCTCGCCATCAAACACCTCGAGGTGAAGCTTCAGCTCCTGACGGCTCTCACTGTCGCCTAGCATACCCTCCATCAAGTCAGTCATCCGGTAGGGACTGTAGACCCACCCATAGATAGCCGCACGGCGCTGCTCGACGGTAGTAACCGCCATGCCTTTGCGATAGACGGGGACATACATCAACGTACCAGCCTGAACGGCCGCGCCCGTTTCCTGGACCAGCACCACTTTCCCGGAGAGCGCCGCCGCATCCGTATCCCTAGCCCGTTCCATGGCAAGCCTTCGCACCGGTTCCGAGAACATGTCATAGCCGAAGGCCCGCAAATTACGACCGGAAAACGGCTCCAGATAGATGATGGAGGAATAGAGCTCACGGTCCCCCTCCGGTTTCACCGTATACTCCGGGAACCCCTCGCTACGGATATCCTGTATGTGCCGGGCCAGATCGGCCCGCGGAATCAAGAGCGAGAACCCGATCCCCTGGATACCCGGGAGTTGCTTTTCGAGCTTCTGG
>JBIKMI010000053.1:0-12845 GCA_044359285.1 Kiritimatiellia bacterium | reverse complement strand
TTGGTTTAATTGAGGCATGACGAAAACGAGGTGTATTATGAATTCCCCATCAGTTTTAAGCAAAGTCCTTAGGCGGTTTTTCCTGCTTGGTTTGTCTGGGTGTTGGGTTTTCAGTGCTGTGGCGGCCACACCCGCGCAGGGGTATTTCAGGATTCAGGGGGACACTAATACCGTGATCACTGGATTCACCTCGTCGGGATGGTTGACCTGGACCAATGCCGGTGTGGGCACGACCTGTACCGTGGAGTGGGCTGGTTCACTGGGCATTTCCAACGACTGGAAGACTTTTGTGAACTACCCTGTGATTGAGCCCGTTTGCCAGGTTCAGGCCTATGTGCCCATCTGGCCGGCGCCTACGGGCATGTCATTTATTGTTACGACCCGCTTTCAAATGGGCGATGTCATGGAGCCCCCTGACGGATGGACGGACGAGTTGCCCTTGCATAACGTCTATGTGACCCCTTTTCTGATGGATCAGCGGGAGGTATCCAAGGCGCTATGGGATGAAGTATACGGGTGGGCCACCAATCATGGGTATGGGTTCGACAACGTCGGGTTCGGCAAGGGAACCAACTACCCTGTTGAAAGTGTCAATTGGTATGATGCGGTCAAATGGTGTAATGCCCGAAGTGAAAAAGAAGCGCTGACGCCGGCTTATCTCACCTATGAGATTATTTTGGATGAGTATCTTGACCCGGTGGGAACGAATATTGTCGCTTACAAGGCAGGCATAGTGGACCTCACGGTTGCGCAGGTTGATTGGGCTGCGAATGGGTATCGGCTGCCCACCGAAGCGGAATGGGAATTGGCTGCCCGGGGTGGTGTGGCGGGGCATCGCTTCCCTTGGTCGGAAGCAGACACCATTACACAAAGCAATGCCAATTACTATAGTTTTGGGGACGGAGGGGCGACCTATGCCTACGACCTAAATACCCTGGAAGGGTATCTTTTTTACACTGGTCCGGGAACCGAGCCATTCACAGGACCAGTGGGTTCTTTTTTGCCGAATGGCTATGGGCTTTTTGATATGGCTGGCAACGTCAGCCAGTGGTGCTGGGATTGGTATGACGAGGGATTCTATACAAACGTCAATGCCAGTGTGAGCGATACCAGGGGCCCTTCCAATAGCAGTGTCATCGGGCGAGTTGTTCGGGGTGGAGAATGGTCGACCGGGGCGGATCAAGCTCGATGTTCTTTCCGATCCCATGCTGATCCCGCGAGCAGTTCCCCGCAAAATAATAGCCGTGGCTTCCGCTGTGTTCGAGGCCGCTAAACTTACCGCATGAACGACCAACTGCTCCACGTGCCCGGAACCATATGCCAGGCGGTATCCAGAATGATGCTGCGCTGGGAGCCGACCGGATAAGGCAGGCCGGGTACGATCACTGTGCCATTTCGAACGCGCTCATCCAGGGTTACATCCAGCCGTGTGCGGGAGCCGGAAGCCGGGCGGTTGAGTGACACCTGATTGCCGGCGGTCATATTCCCGAAAATACTGATGTAGGGTTGGCCACTGCTATTGAGGTTGTTATCGACGAAATTGTTTTCCGCATACAACAGGGCGTGAATACTGCCGCCGGTTCCGAACTGGGCATCTCCGATATAGATATTGCCTGTATTGGTTGAGGTCGATGACCGTTTCATCGCAATCAGACAAAATGCGTCGGATGGGTTATCAACGATCGTGCTGTTGACTTGGGCGGGCGTGAGGCCTGAGGCGTAACTCGCGTTGTAGTAGAATTCATCAGAGATGGTGATGTTGCCGCTGGCTACAATTGTGATGCGCGTCCCCGGGTTTCTGAAGCGCATGCTGTAGACTTGCGGATGATGGATCCAGACGTTGCCGTCCACATAATAGAGGAGCCCATTGGCGCTCGACTGCACGTTGATATACATGGGGGCTGTTTGTGAAGTGCCGTCGATAGAGGCTGAAGAGACGGAGGAATTATAGGTCGAGTCGGCCGGATCTTCGAAGAAATAGTCATCCACAGGGACACCATTATTGGTGATGGACGTGTAGGAACGTCCGTAAATGGTCTTTCCGCCGCTCGAGACGCTTCCGCTCTTGGGTGGATTGCGTACAAAGATATGTTGGGGCCGAGTGAGGTCGGTGATGGCCCTGGCCGTGCCATAGTCTGAGGCCTGGACGGTGACGTCATTACCCCATCTGGGTAATGCATCTGCCGGAGGCATGGTACTTTTATTGACTGAATAGTACATATGCTGAAGGTCAGGCGGATCAATCGCCGGATTGTTGCCCGTCAGAGCCTGTCTCGTCTGGGTTCCATAGTCGTAAATGCTGTTACGGTCGTCCACATACTGCTCGCCGACATCATAATGTCCATTCTGGTCGACGTAAGACTCGGCAGCGGTATAGGCGCCATCACCCACATCTTCATAGGACTCCGCCGGCCAGGTGGTGCAGTAGTAAGTTTTTTTGCTGATTTTATAAGAGGTTTTCCAAGTGCTACCGCTCCAGTAGCCGCCGGCCGGATCATATTTCCCATTCAACCGCTGACTATGGCTGGAATCTTCCACCCACTCTTCACCCGCATCCCAGCTGCCGTTCCCATGATCAACCACCGTGTCAATTCCGGCGTTATAGACGCCGTTGCCGTTACGGTCGATAAACGAATCGCCGATGTCCCGCACGCCGTTTCCATTAGAATCCGTAAAAGGCTCGCCGAGGGTGTATTGTCCGTCTCCAATGGTGTCAACGTAGGCCTCGCCAACGTCGTAGGTCCCGTTGTTGTAAACCTTGTTAGAGTAGGGAGCCATGGAGGTTTTGTAGGTATCGAATGCCGATTGAGAGAGCGCATTGGAAAAAGTTTGCGAGGCGTAGGCATTGGTCCATGTATCACCAAGCCCGCAGATGCCGGTGTTATTTGTAGAGACAAGAATCTCCGTTAAGCGTAGCAAGGCATCCCCCGAGCGAATGAGATTTCCCCCGGAATAAACGTCGCCCCTCACAAAATCGGCGTTAGTTGAGGTTCCTCCGATGGCCATGGTGTAGTTGGAGCCGGAAATATTGCCTGCAAAGAGGGCGTGGGCATAAAGTGCATGGATGGTCCGATTCCCGGCGCCGAGTTCGACCTGGGCCTGTACGACAACCGCACATGAGTTGTAGAGACCGGTTGAGGTCACCCAGCTTGTTCCATTTGAGAGCGAGTAGCGGCTTTGAAATCCCCAGTCCGGGGCGGTGAAATTGTTAGTTCTCCCGAAGTAACCTCGAGATTCTGTCAGGCCGATGTTGCCGTCTGAAGCCGCATTAAGCTTTACAAGTGCGGATTGAAGCCCAGCGTCAGCGAAAAAGGCGGCTTTTTCCCGTGAAGTTGAGGCCTCTGCCACCCGGATAAAGGTGAACTGGGACGACAGGATGGCGCCCACCGTGATTCCGGCGATGGCCAGCATAATGACGGTTATGACCAGTAACGAACCTTGTTTGCCTGATAGATCGGTTTTCGTGTTCATAATCCACACCCTTCTTTTCGAGAGTTTCATATTTTGCATCAATTATTCCTGAGTTTCACTGCAAGCCTGACGCATGAGGCATACTTTTCGTCATTCGCCGCGCGTTCGCCATTGGCGCCCGGTTCGGAAATCCGATACGCCAGGCGTACGCAATTCGTGCCGATGGGGGTGAATATCGGCGTTGTAAACCCATGCTCATCCATGATTTCTGTCAGTCCGCGGGCAACGACGGTTTCAGTTTCATTAGCGCGCTTCAAATACATACGTCCGTCCCTGAGCACCCCCGGTGCATTTGTGTAGATCAGGCGTGAGACCCACGTGTTTGTGCCCGTGCCGAACCGGAGATCAACCCAGCGCCCCCTGACAACGTCGTGTGTAACAATCGCTGATGCATTCCGTATATAGGAAGTGAGTGATGCCCCGGAACGCATCGCTTCATGTTGGGACCAGGACATTTTAGAGCACAGGGCGGCGGTATCGGCACACCACAGGAAAAGGGTGAGTACGGCGGACCCCACCAGAATCGCGATCGAGGAGGCGATCACCACTTCCGTGAGGGTGTACCCGTTACGATGCTGCTGATTCGTATTTAGCTTCGTGGCGTTCATGATGTTCCTATTGGATAATGGTCGAGAACGTGTCCGTCATGGTCGTTGAAAATAGGGGGCTCCAATATGCTACGTCGACATGCACTTCCCCGTAGACGGCGTTCGATGAGCCCGTGACAGCTTTGTCCCCGGTATGCCACACCACCCGTGGGATTGTGATAACGGGATACCCCTGAATGCCCGTATTGGTGGTCGCTTGCAGGATTGTTGGTGAACCGGTGAGATTGGCACGTCCCGTGGCAATGATTTCTTCAAGGCGCTGCTTGCCGTAATAACGCGCCTCAGTTGAGGAGCGGGAGTCCTCTCCGTACGCATATGTTTTCACGCCAACTTTATACAAACCCGCACAGAGTAATACCGCCAATGCCATGGCTACGACCACCTCGATCAGCGTCATGCCAGAGCCGTCTGCTTGTTTAATAACGTCTTTTATGATCATGGCTACAACCCTTTTCGCTATTAAAAACCAGATATAGCTTCACATAATTCATGGGGAAATACAATTACACATCTGTTTTAAAGCACAATTCATGCCGATGTGAGCAGAGCAGGATGGTCGGGCCTGCCAGCATCAAAAATGTCACGAAAACGCGATTTAGCCGGATCCGGCATTCTGAGAGACAGTTACACTATTCTCATAATTGAGAATAGCGTCATGTAAAACTGCGAATACTCATATTCGAGAAACGTCTAACTATGCTTGCGGAGGAGGTGATGTTCTGCTTTTATTAAGAGGTGAAATTTAAAAGTGTTATCCTCGTGGCGAGCAGGTTTTTTTGGCATGAAAAAACTAACTGATATCATAACTGTTTTCCGGAGAAACTATTCTGACGTATTAGGCCTGGACATCGGGACGTCCGGCACCAAGGCTGTGAGGGTAAAGCTGATTCATGGGGTGCCTACTGTAACGGCGGCTGATATTCTTCCTGCGATAGGTCCACCCGAATCAGAGGAAGTTTCAATGATTGCTTGTCCCATTCCAAAGCCCCTGAAGGCGCGTTATGTTGCTATGGCTGTTTCCACGGGGGGCGGAATTGTTAAACTGCTGACTTTCCCGGCCCATTCAGGGAAATCAAATAACGAGCATGTGCTGGAGCTCATGGGGCTGAGTGATGAAGTGGGGTATCGTTTGGGATACGAAACCATTTTTGAAAGTCGTACTGAGATTCGGGCCCTGGCCTCAGCGCTTCCTGACCCCGTTGCCCGAAGACTCTGTCAGTTGTTCCCCCTCGGAATCCCTGCCCCTTGTTCGCTTGAAATCTCCGGATTGGCCAGTCTTACGGCGTTTAGTCGCGTGTGCGGTAAAGATAATGTGGAGCATTGCAGCGTGTTGGTCGATTTCGGAGCGGCGGTAACGCTCGTGGCTTTTTTAAATAAAAACATCCTGACGCTTGTGCGTAAATTTGATTTCGGGACCACTCATATTTTGAAGAAATTGCAGGCCAGCCTGGGGGTTGATCAGGAGGTCGCGTTGGGGATTTTGAATGACGGCTCTTTTGATGTGACCAAGGTGGTGCATCAGGCCATGGAGTCCTTTCTCCAGCAATTGATCATTTCGTGGGATTTCGTGGAGCGCCGGGAGAACACCCATATCACCAAACTTTACGTATGTGGGGGCGGGGCGGGTATGCAGCTTTGGGCCAAGGAGATGGAGCAGGTCACCGGGCAGGCGCCGGTTAATTGGGATCCGTTTGCGGGGCTTGAGATCCAGGCGGGAGCCATTCCGGTGGAACTAAAAGGGCAGGAGCCGCGTTTTGCCGCCGCAGTTGGCGCGGCGCTTGCTATGATCAAGGGTCGTTGAGCGATGCATATCAACTTAATATATGAAGACGAGCAACGTGGTGCCAGTCCGGTCTCGTTATGGCTTCTGGCGCGGGTGGCCATGGGTACCCTGGCGTTTTTCATGGTATTCGGGATCGTTATGTTTACCATCGGGTATCGCTCGATCAAGCAGCAAGTGAACACGCTGGATACGGAGTGGATTTATACCGAGCCCAAATACAAGGCGGCGATCCAGGTGCGAAATGACCTGTCGGACCGACGGGAGACGCTGAAGGCCTTGCAGGGCTGGCGTGATGCCCGTATTGCTTGGGGCGGGCAACTGGAGGCGTTGGCGCATATTGTGCCGGATGTGGTTCAATTGATCGATCTGCGTGTGAGCCACACCGTGCTGGTGGTGGCCAATAATATTCCCGCTCGCGTATTTGAGGTCAAGATTTCCGGGCGGACCGACGCCGTCCGGTCCGAGGTGAATGTGGTCCAGTTCCTGGATGGGTTCAAGTTGCCACCCTTTGACCGGTTTGTGGAGTCGGCGGTCCTGCCGGCCGGAGCATTCCGTCAGGATCCAGGGGTCAAAAGCGACCGAATTTTTGAAATTGTCTGCAAATATTCACCAAGGCTGATCGAATGAAGCTGCCTGAGTCCAAAAAAGACCGCATGATATTTTTCGCCCTGATCGGGGTGGTGGCCCTCGTTGTCATTTATGGCGTCGTTCAGTGGGGCTTATTTCCTGTATTGGATTCAAAGCGGGCGCTTGAAACCAAGCTGATCGAGCGGGATGATAAGCTGAAAAAAGCGCGAAGGGAGCTCGATTATGCCTCCGGCATTCAGAAGGAGTATGATGAGGTCACGGCTCAGATTGAGAAAATCAAGAGTGAAAATGTGTTTCGCCCCATTCTGGGCTCCTATCTGGTGGGGGTGAGCGAGCAAATCGAATCTGCGGCCCGGATGACGGGGGTCAGGATTGAGGAAAGCCGCGAAATAGGGATGGTGGATCTGCCGATCAAAGCCAAAGCGTTGTCCTTGAAGGCGTATAAACTGTTTGCGGTTCAGGTCAGCGCCTATGGGTCCTATCAGGCCATCACCCGTTTCCTGCTGCAAATGGAGGAGCGGAATCCCTTTTTCGCCATCACCGATCTTACGATCACGGGGCAGGCGGACGGCTCAGAAGAGCAGCGGATGAACGTCCGGATGGAATGGCCGATCGAAAATGTGGTGAAGGTGAAAGGGGACGTAAAATGAGGCGCTTTCCTGTTGCCGCCCTGCGTGCCGCTTGCGTTTTATTCGCAGGGATCCTCTTCCGTGCGGAGGCCCAGATGCCACCCATGCCGTCAGCTTTTCCTCCCGAAGAGGGTGACGTTCCGGTCGGTGTGGTGGCCGTTCCTGCAGGCGAGGGTGAAGTGCGGGACACCCTTAAACAGCGGGATCCCTTTTGGCCGGTAGGCTATACACCAAAAAAGGTAGTGAAACCAAAGGAGAAGGGACCCGGCAGGAATCCCGCCCTGACACCTGCTCCCGTGCCTGAACCGGTGAGATTGCCGGTGTGGGATGAGGCCCGCAAAAAACTGGATATCCGCGGCATCAGCCTGATCCATGATAAAAACAGCAAGACGCCCAAGTATCTGGCCATGATTGCCGGGAAGCTGGTGGAGATTGGAGATACGATTGCGGTTAAATATGACGAGCGGATGTATCGCTGGCGCGTGGTCGGCATCAGTGACGAGGGCGTCTCGTTGCAGAAGATGGACGTGAGGGGCGAGTGAGAAACAGGTGGATAGGCTTTAGGCTGTAGGCTTTTAGGTTATAGGGAGGGCGCTGCTCCGTCAGCGCCGGTTAATGAGGAGTGCCAAAGTATGAATAAAATTAAATATTGGATGAGTGCCGTGATGGTTGCCTTAATGGCGCTCGTGATTCCCGCAGGTTGTGATGATGGCGGCAGCGGGGACGATGGCGAATTGGACGCCTACTTTGCCAGTCACCCTTATGTGTCCGCGCCCCGGGATGGCGCCCCGGTCATTGTGACCTTGACGCCCTCTTCCGCGACGCTGAGCACGGTCGGGGAGAAGGCCGCCTTTACCATTAATGGCGGAAGCTCGCCCTACTCATGGGACGTGTCGGATCCCTCCAAGGGGTCGATTTCGGGCAGTGGTGGCCAGGGGGTTTACACGGTCACGGCCGTGGGAAAAAATGATATCATTGCATATGACCGCCATGGCAATGCGGCCATCGCCAAGATTTCCGGATCTGGAGGAGATTCGCCCATTTCGCCCCTGACCGCCAGTGCATCCCCAAGCACCCTTCTCCAGTACGAGAATCAAGCGGTATTGACGGCTTCCGGAGGGGTGGCTCCTTACACTTGGTTTGTGGTGGATATGAGTAAGGGGTCGCTGGTCAATGGTTCCACCGGGAGTTCAGTTCTCTATCAGCGCGCTGACCCCGGAGATAGCGGAGTGACGGTTACTGATAATGCGGGGACTGTGTTTAGTTTGGTAATAAAGCAGCCATAAATACTCGGTTTTTCTGGACTGCAGGCTGTGATGGCTTGAAGGAGAAGCTCATGCGCGATAATGCCAATTCGAGACATTTGTGGCTGCGGAAATGGCTGGCCATCGGGCTGGTTTTTTCCCTGGGGCTGGTGTGGGGTGGCTCTGTCTTTGCGCAAGGGATTTCCGGGACCATCAACAATGTGTCAACATGGAAAAATCTGTCGCCTCCTTTCGGTCTCGGACCGCGGCCTGGGGACGGCTCTGGCTCGGGACAGATCGGAATTAGCGTGATGTCTGCAGACGCCACTGTGGCGAGCTTGATCATTACGAACGGGGTATTGCCGATTGGAGGTGTGTACGACTACAGTTTCCCTGGTCCTTTTCCAGCGAATGTGGCTTACACGGTCGTGGCCTGGGTTGATGGGGACTCCAACGGGGTCTATGATTTTGGGGAACCTAAAGGGGAAGCCAGTGTGACCTTTGTGACGGGCGCTTCAGTGGTTGGCAAGCGGGTGAACATTACTGATGACTTTGATAAGGATGCCCTTCCTGATTGGTGGGAGACCCACTGGTTTTTTAATGAGGTCAATCCGCTCGCGTTCACCGGGGCGAGTGACCCGGATGGGGATGGCCTTTCTAACCTGGAAGAGTATCAGCTTTCTGTGACGGTGACGAATGGCGTTTTCCCGCTCGCCTTGCTGAATCCAGCCGACTGGGATTCGGATGGGGACAAGATGGATGATGGCTGGGAATGCCGCTATTTCGATCCAACCCTTTTGACCGGCATGGACGCCACGGTGTCTAATACCCCTGCTAATGATTTTGATGGCGATGGGCTGTCGGATTGGCAGGAGTATTGTGGGGTGGATGGCTATCCGCGAATGGTGTTTGATCAGTTCGTCGACTCGATTACAAGAGGAAAACTGAATCCACAGGCCATCATATCGGATGATCTCAATCCCATCGATATTGATACCGATTTCGATATGTTGCTCGATAGTTTTGAAGCGGCCTGGTATGACCCGGCCAACCGGATTGATCCCCGTGTCGGAATTCTTTCGGGTGTGCCTGCGTTAGGTGTCGCCGTTGACACAACCCTTGCGCAAGAGGACTCGGATCGGGATGGGCTTAGTAATTTCCGGGAGCAGTGTTTATTGGGTGCACTCCATCAGTCCTCCACAAACGGGTGGTTGTGGAATTGGAGCGGGCGAGTTCCCTTTGCTTTCCATCCTTATACATTCCAGGGAAAAACGTACCGGCTGTGCACCATGGTGACGTGCGGTGGGCAGGCCTTGAATTTCGGGCTGGACATGAGCCTGACCATTCCCGATTCCGCAAACCGAGCTTCATTGAGAGCTCACGAATGGACTGATCCCACTGAAGGAACGGGATATGCGTATACCGATGAGGTTTTGTCGCCGGGGCACGATACCGATAACGATGGGCTTCCTGATGGCTGGGAGGTCCAGTTCGGGCTTGATCCGCGCAATGACGGGTTTGATGGCACTTGGACTGAGGGGCCTTTTGGTGATCCTGATGGTGATGGCTTGATGAATATCGATGAATTTTTCGGACAGGATGGCAATCGCTCTGCGTCCTACTCTTACATCAATGGGACTGGAGATGAAACCAATCCGAACTTTTATCATTGGCGGGTGGATAGTACCTATCAGTGGCGATGGATTAACACCAATGTGACTGCAACAACGGCCTCTTCGGAGAGGGAGATCGGCGACCCGCGTACCGGGATGGGGATCAGCCGTCGGGAGACCCTTGGAGGCGCATTACCTTCGACCAATGTGTGGACGAGTATGGATGTGGATGGCGGATATGATTCCGATGATGATGGGATACCTGATGCGATCGAGGTCAGTCCAACTAATTCCGTTTTGCCGTCGAGCCCGGTGGATTCCTGCGATCCGTTTATTCCCAAATCGGCCAGAATCATTAATCCCAATGGGATTGCTATCCCGGACCCAGAACCGGAGACATCTGCCAATTCCGCGGGATGGCGGCCGGACTTGCAGCGTCGTGATTGGACGTTGGAATGCCAGGTGAAACTGTTGGCGACCAATTTGACAGGAAACCTGTTCAACTTCCAGACGACCAGAGGGCCACGGTTATGTACCGTTTTCCGCTTGTCGTTGTCCAATAATGCTCCTGTACTGGTGTCGGATAATCCCTCGTATAATCCCGTTATGGTTTTCGCCAATCCTCTGCCTGCCAATCGATGGGTTCATCTGGCGGCGGTCTGGGATCATAAAAACAATAATCTGGGGCTCTACATCGACGGGGTGTTGTCACTGTCGCCGTTGAAGCTGACTGAATCCTTCTCTGTTTACATGCAGTCCGCGTCCAATCGGCTAATGTTGGCGGAATCTCCCAATGGGTCGTTCACCAATATGCTGCTTGATGAGGTGCGGATCTGGGGTTTGGCCAGAACATCCGGGCAGATCAATGAATATGCGCACAAACTCGTCCCGTCTGTGAATGGCGACGATGTGTGGATTCATCAAACAGACTTCGACACCATACTTGTGAACGGCGGCGGTATCTTTGAACGTGAGCCGGGCGTCCCTCTAACAAACGTGTATCAGAGAACGGGGAGTTACTGGATTGATGACGGAGACGGACAATACGATGCCACCAGGGATGTCCTCCTTATGAATGGTTCCAATGTGTTTTCCGGGATGACGGGCGGTAAAGTTGATAACGTTTTCTGGAATGATAAAGACCATAGCGGCGATTTCACGCGGAATAGTTTGCTGGCCTACTACCGGTTTGATGATGGCGGGAGTTCTGCTGAGGATTTTGCTCGTCGTGCCAAGAGTGGGTTGTTACGGACGACGGCCGAGGATTACCGTTATGGCGATAGAGGGTATGCCTTGCCCACAAATTCATTTCTATTTGTGACCAATGAGCCCGCAAAAGTGTATGGGGTGGATCAACGCGGGGCTGATGATTCCGATTCCGATGGCCTTCCTGATGCCTGGGAATTGATTCATGGGCTGGACCTTTGGGAGGATGGCACTCGCGGTGAATCTTCCCCAGGTGCCAAAGATGGCCCCCATGGAGCCAAGGGGGATCCGGACAAAGATGGGTTGATTAATATTTATGAGTTTTGGGCTGGAACCAATCCCCGGTTCGCTGATTCCGATGGGGATGGAGTATTGGATGTTCAGGAAGACCGGGATGAGGATGGGGTCCTGAATATTATCGAACAACTTCAGGGGAGCCGTCCGGATATGGTCGATACCGATGATGATGGCTTTGCAGATAATGAGGAGCAGAGTGCGGGGACCAGTCCCATTAATGCGGTGGATCCTGCCACGAATTCACTGGCCGTGGTGTTTGCGGGGGGGAGCGGAGATTATTTAGAGATTCCCCTGAACGTCAACCAGCGGATGCCTGAATGGACGCTGGAGGCGTGGGCCATGCCTTCCAATGTTACTGATGGAGCCGGGGTGATTGTGCGCCGTGTCGTGGAGAACCTGGCAGGCGGAACTCAGGCCGTCAATTATGTCATGGGGCTTGAGCCGAATGGGGTGGGTGGACTCAGGTTGTATGCCGGTTATATCTGGCCGGATGGGAGGCAGTATCTTGTCCGGGGAGGAACGGTGCCTCCGTCCGTTTGGACTCATCTGGTCGCCAGCTATAGCAAGTCGAGTGCGGCGTTGACGCTCTATACCAATGGCGTTCTGGCCGCCAGCACGAACTCGTTTTATGATGGCCCGCCTGTCAGCGGCCGAGGCGGGGAAGCGTTTGTGCGGATTGGAGAGGATTTCGGTGGGGCTATTGACGAAGTCAGGCTCTGGAATATAGTCAGAACCCCGACCCAGATCCAGACTAACACCAATCGCGTGATTTCGGCCTCGGATACCAACGGGTTGGTCAATTATTTCAGGTTTGATGACGGTCAGGCTGTCACCAACAGTCTTAACCCCGTCTGGACGGTATTCCACCAGCCGGCCGGCTTTCAGGATTTCACCTATGACGACGACTGGAATGCGCAATGGCGGCATGCGGCGATCCAGCACGGTAATGTGGGTACCCGTCTTGGAGCGATCATTTCACCGCCATCCCTGCGGGTGATGCTGCAGCCGGATGAGGCGATTGTCGGCGGGGCGCAATGGAGTCTGGATGGCGGGACCTGGCAGAATAGCGGGGTCAGTCTGCAGCGACTAGATGCCGGACCGCATATGGTGATGTTCAAGGAGGTGGCGGGCTGGACTGCGCCCAATTCGCTGTCGCTCACATTAACCAATGGCCGGGCAATGACGACCAATGGCGTGTATGTGCAAAAGGCGGCGTTGAAAGTCTCATTTAATAATGACCCAGTCCTGCCGTTGGCGGCCTGGCAGGTCAACGGGGGCACGTGGATGACCAATGGGATGACCTTAACCAATTTGAATGCCGGCGCCAATCTGGTCTCGTACCGGGAGGTGCCCGGCTATATTCAGCCGCCCTCCGAAACCGTCACCTTGATTCCCGGTCAGACGCT
>JBIKMI010000137.1:0-7582 GCA_044359285.1 Kiritimatiellia bacterium | reverse complement strand
CGGTCGGTTATACCACCCTCTATGGCGATCTGGGTGGGTATCTGGCCAACATTGCCGACCTCTGGAAAGGGGAGGTATATGCCCTCGGCCGCTATCTGAATACCCAGGTATACGGGCGAGCCGTTATTCCCGAGGGGGCCTTTACCGTCATTCCTTCCGCTGAGCTGAGTGCGGCTCAGGCGGTGGACGAAGGGAAGGGGGATCCTTTGATCTACCCCTATCATGATCGCCTGTTCCGGGCCTGGGTGGAAGAGTGGAACCGTGTGACGCCTGAGGAGATCCTGGAGTGGTATCAGGCGGGAACGCTTGAAACGCATCTGGGCTATTCAGGAAAAGTGAGCGACCTGTTCCCATCGGCCCGCGTCTTTATAGCCGACCTGGAACGGTGGTGGACCCAATATCAGGGCCTGGGTGTCGCCAAACGGATTCAGGCCCCTCCTGTCCTGGCGGTCAAGCGCCGGGCATTCGGGTTTGACCACCGTGAATCCCAAATGGGGGCCTGTTTGACCCGCCGGTATGAAGCATTAAAACAGGAACTGCTGGGCCTATGAAAAAAATCGGTTTGGCGCTGGGGGGCGGTGGTGCTCGCGGGCTGGCTCATATTCCCATGCTGGAAGTATTCGACGAATTGGGAATCCGGCCCCATCGCCTGGTGGGAACCAGCATAGGGGCCGTGATGGGGGCCCTTTATGCCGCGGGCGTAGCGGGGGCGGATATCCGTAAAGGCGTCCAGCGTATGCTCGTAGCCAAGGATGGTTCTTTCCGGACTGCCCTCCAGCGAAAGGACTCCTTCAAGTGGCTCCAGCTGCTCGATGTGGAGCTTGGCCATGGGGGACTGTTAAAAGGTGATAAGTTCATGGATTTCCTTTACGAGGCCATGCGCATCAGTTGCTTTGAGGACTTGAAGATTCCCCTCAAAGTGGTCGCAACCGACTTCTATTCATCTGAGCAGGTGGTGATTCATTCAGGAGAACTGCTGGATGCCGTCAAGGCAAGCATGGCCATTCCAGGGGTTTTTACGCCTGTCCGGCGGGATGGCCGGATTTTGATCGACGGAGGAAGCGTTAATCCCGTGCCGTTCGATCTGCTTGATGACTGTGACATTGTGATCGCCATTAATGTGATGGGGGAGCACCCCGCCCCGCGGCGCCAGATGCCCAGCTTGTTCCGGGTGGTGTTGAGCACCTTTGACATTATGCAGAAATCGATCATCTCGGAAAAGTTGCGGCGGATTCAGCCTGACGTCTATATCACCCCGGAAATCATTGATGTCGATATCCTTGAGTTCTATAAGGCGGAACAAATCTATGAGCAGGCGAAGCCCGCCCGTCAGAAGTTGATGCAGGCCCTTGAGCAGATCAGGCGGGCCGGTTAAACCCGCCCCGCGGGCCAGGCTTAATCCTTAATTTCCTGTACCAGGATATCGGGCTTGCCATTGGTCAGATAAACCTTGAGCTGGGCCTTGTCTAGAATCCTTACCCGCTCTTCCACCGTGAGATCGGTGCGCAGCATGGGGACATTGATCTGGAGCTTATTATTCATGAGGATGCGTTTTGACATCGTGGTGTAACCCGGGCGGCTGACCGTAAGCGTATGGTCTCCCTGATAGACCTCAAGCCCGGGCAGGGGCGTAACTCCCACCAGAACACCGTCGATTTCAACCAGGGCCGGGTTGTCCGTACTGTCGATCGAGAGACGGGTTTTGGGACGTTGCTCGGTTTCCCCGTGGCGGAGCAGGGCGGCGGCCAGCTTGGGTACGGCCTGGTTGATGGCGTCTTCCATCAATTTCAGTATATCCTCCTCGCCCAGCTGCGTCTGCATGGATGCCGTTTGCCGGAAAGACTGGCCGGCCACTCCCTCGGCAATACTGATGACCGCACCATCCACCACGTCCAGGGCGCGCAGCGTGACACGCAGGGACAGCTTGGTCATCTCGATTTTTGAGCCTTCCAGATTATAGAGTTCCTTGCGGGTCGAGAAGCTCGACAGGCTGCCCCGCAGAATAGAAGACGCCCCAAGCAATTGGGCGGCCTGAATATAGGCCGGGCGGGGTTGGCCTTCGAGCAATTCGCGTGGGGTTGATTTCTGGAGTTTCTCAATGAAGTCCCGGCGGTCAATCAGAATGAACCCCTTCTGCTCCATCAGTTGTTTGGCGGTCAGGTCGATTCCTTTCGCGGCCAGTGTGGCGGTGTTGACGGGGCCGATCACCGAGGCCTCGGGGCGTGCACCCGTTTCGTCCGTGAATTCCAATAGTGCGATTCGAAGTGGCGCCGCGGTACTGGCCAGAGTGAATAGAGCCAACAGGGCAGGAATGAGCAGGCGTGTTTTCATAATTAAGTTCTCCTGTGATTAAGCCAACAGACACATGATCATGCTATTCAAATTGAGTTGCTTGTCCAGTTTTTTGGAATGGATATGCCGATGGGTCAGCCGGTTGGGTGCAGGCATGCCTTGAGGGTGGGGAGGCCCGGAACATGACGCAGGGCGTGATTGAGTTGGGCGAGTCCGGAGGGGATATGCTTCAGGAAATACGCCGTGGCGGGGGCCGCTCCCAGCCGTCCAAAGGCGCCCAATGCCTGGACTAAGCGCTCCACAGCGGCAATCCAGAAAAGATCCCGCACGGGTTTCCCGTCAGGGATCAGTCCCAGATAGTAGTCCAGGAGTTCATCCCGGACCGCAACGGGGAGATTGACATAGGGGTCACACAGCAGGGAGGCCAGATCATAAGCGGCAGTTCCCATGCGCATTCCCTGAAAATCGATCAGGAAAATCCGGCCCTCGCTGAGCAGGATATTACTCGATTGCAGGTCGCGATGCACAATGACGCGCGGAGCCCGGACCTGGGCCGGGATCAAGCTGGCCAGTTCCCCTTGAATCTGTTGACATAACGCGTCGTTCACCGGGAGATGCCGGCGCAGGAATTGATCGCAGAATAAGGCCTGTTCCCATTCATAGAGATGCCGGGTAAACGGGATGGATAAGGGGATGGGATGGCGCACGGCGGCGCGGGTGGCCTGATGGTGCAGGCATGCCACGGTATCCAGCGTCTGCTTGTAGAGTGCGAGGCACCGTGCTTGCGTCAGGCTGGGCACGAGTTGGTCAAGACTGTTTTCGCCGACATCTTGCAAAACACAGATTTTTTGATCCGGCCAATCGATCAGCACAGCGGGAACGCTGACCCCGTGCTTTGCCAGGAACCGGGCGTGACGGGAATAGAGTCCGTTTTCGGGGCGCTCAAGACTGTAGCGCACCAGGATGGCACTGTGGGGCTGCGCAGGGGACCGGGTAACTAGTCGGGTAAAGGTGCGCGCCGAGCCCCGCGGCGGGAGTGGTAGAACAGTGGTCTGGCCGGGGTTCCAGTTGAGCTGCCGGAGGGTCTGGCGGATGACGGGGTCAGGTAACTCCGAGGCAGGGATGGCCATATATGAGGCCGGCCGGTTCAGCGTCACCCCGTCGGTCACAATCGCGTCCCTGACGTTGGCGCCAGGGAGAAGGGTGACGTGATCCCAGAGCACGGAACGGTCGACTTTGGCTTTCGTATGGATGCGGGTGCCGGTCCCGGCGGCCACAATCCGCCCGTCGTGGGAACGGTATTTTTTCCACCGGGTTAGTTCCAGCATTTCACGGTGGGTGGCCAGATAAGCTTCGGGGGAGCCGATATCGGCCCAATAGGCGTGCGGGACAACCACTCCGGCGATTTTTTCCCCTGATACCAGGGCATTTTCATAGGCATCGACAATACTGGCAAACCCGGATTCAGGAAGATATTTCAGAATGCGGGGCGAGAGGAGCTGCAAGCCGCAGAACGTGGCGGTTCCCTCGGTCCGGGCAAGCGGGCTTTTAAAGACGCTGATCAGGCCGTTCCGGTGCTCCACTGTCCGGGGGCCCCGTTCCGGATGGAGCCAGAGTGAGGCAATCGCTGACTGTTTCTGGAAGGCCGTGATCAAGGGGCGGCCGTCCAATTCGGCCATGACATCCGCATTGATCATCCAGAACGGCTGGTCATCCAGGAACCAGCGCGCCTTCGGCAGGACGCCGCCCGTACCGAGAATGTCGGGTTCGTACGAGAGTTGGTATGTCAGACCGGGCACCGGGTTGGTGTGGAGGTAAGCCAGGATTTGATCGGCATGATGGTGGGCGTTGACGAGCACGTCGCGCACGCCCCAGCGATGTAATAATTCCAGGGTGTGGCCCAGTACCGGCTTTCCCCAGAGCGGAAATAAAGGCTTGGGCTTCAGCAGGGTGAGCGGGAGCAGGCGTGATCCGAACCCGGCGGCAAGAATAATGGCTTTGCGAGGTGGTTTCATGGTGAGCAGGTAAATGGTGTGAAGCGGGCCATATTTTTCTTAATCGTAATCGTAATCTTAATCACAATCTACTCTTATCACTATTGGTTTCTGCGGAAGAGAGATTACGATTGAGATTACGATGATGAGCGGAGGGTGAGTCCTGGGCGCCATACAGGAGGAGGGGAGCACGTGTGAGTTTGTAGTCGGCGAGGGCCGGTTGCCATTGGGCAATGATGTCGGCGGCGGACGTGCCGGACTGCAGGGCGAGGCGGACCCGATCCGTTCCAAACAGGCTGTCGAACCATTCGAGCCGGGTGCCGGTCGCGGTCCACAGAGGTGCTGCACCATAAAGCCTGATGATGGCGTCAAGAAGCGTGACGCAGGTCGTCAGCGGGCGGAAGGTGGCATGGTTGGTAATGACCAGCTTTAGACCGGCGAGAGGCGTTCCCTGATACAGGCCGGATTGGGCCTGGTAATCGGCTAGTTCAAGACGAATGCCGGCGAGGCCGCTTCCCGCAAGGTGTGCGAGAAGGCGTTCCCGGTCAAGCCAGGGTGCGCCGATGAGTTGAAACGCCTGAGCGGTGCCGGAGCCATAGTCCAGGGCCGGCAGGGCCTCGCCGAAGACGGTGCAGGAGAAGAGGCCGGCAGACTCCCATGACTGGATGCGTGGGGAGGGCGGGATCCACGGGGGCCAGGCTGGCTGTCGCTCGCCTTCGCAGGCGTAGCCTTGCAGGGGCGCCACTCGCAGGTCCAGATCCGGTAGCGATTGATGCTGGAGCCACAGTGCGGTTTCGCCGGGCGTCATGCCGTACTGCATGGGGAGGGGGAGCGCCGCCACGAAACTTTTGAATCTGTTTTCGGTGACAGGTCCATCCATACTGAGCGGGAGGGGTACGGGGCGGTCAGCGATAATGACAGGGAGCCCGGCTTCACAGGCGGCCTCCAGCACCAGCGCCAGGGTGGAAACATAGGTGTAAGGCCGGGCTCCGAGATCCTGGAATTCCACCACCAGTAGATCCAGGCTATCGAGCATCGCGGGTGTAGGCTTTCGGGTGGCGCCATATAAAGAATAGATGGGGATTTTCCATTCGGTATGCGACTCGTCCTCCGTGTGATCGCCGGCCGCCACGAGTCCCCTGAACCCGTGCTCCGGACCGAATAATGCGCCCAACCTGACATCGGGGCAGCGGTGCAATCTCTCGGCAGATGTCAGGCCCGCGTGGTCAATGGCCGCCGTGTGGCTCACAAGGCCCACGCGCTTTCCGGTTATCCAGTCCGGGTGCTGCGCAAGAAGCACATCCATTCCTGATTTGAAAGGAGTATCTGCGACGGTCATTTGCGCTCTTCGATCGGTACATACGGAGTCAAGCCCGGGCCCATATAAATTTGGCGTGGCCGGTGGATGCGCGTTTGGTTATCCTCGCGGATTTCCTTGAAGTTGGCGATCCAGCCAGGCATGCGACCGATCGCAAAGATCACCGTGAACATTTCGGTAGGAATCCCGATGGCCCGCATGATGATGCCACTGTAAAAGTCGACATTCGGGTAGAGTTTGCGCTCGATGAAATAGGGATCTTTCAATGCAGTCGATTCGAGAAGTTGTGCAATATCCAGCAGCGGGTCCTTAATCTGAAGGGCAGACAGCAGGTCGTCGCAGGTTTTTTTTATGATGCGGGCGCGGGGATCATAGTTTTTATAAATCCGGTGGCCAAAGCCCATCAGCCGTTTGTCACTGGTTTTGTCTTTGGCAGCCTTGATAAATCGCGAGCCGTCATCGCCGGAGCGGTGAATGTCTTCCAGCATTTCAATCACGGCCTGGTTGGCACCACCGTGAAGCGGACCCCACAGGGCGCAAACGCCTGCCGCCGCGCTGGCCATCAGATTGGCCTGACTTGATGCCACCATGCGAACGGTGGAGGTGGAGCAGTTCTGCTCATGGTCGGCATGCAGGATAAAAATCAGATCCAGTGCATGCACCACTTCCGGCTTCAGTTCGAAATCCTCGTAGGGGGAAGAAAACATCATATGGAGAAAATTGGCGGCGTAACGATAGGACGGCTTGGGATAAATAATTGGAAGCCCGCGCGATTTGCGGTAGGCAAAGGCGGCAATCGTCCGGACCTGAGAAATCAGCCGCGCCGCATACAGGTCAAAATCCGGTGTCTTTGAGCTGTTCATAGCCATACCTGGGTAGTAGCAACCACTGGCATTAATCATGGCGGATAGAATCGCCATGGGGTGCGCCGTACTCGGAAAGCCCTCGAAATGATGCTTCATGTCCTCGTGCAGGTTTTCATTTTGGGTCAGCAGGCCGGAGAACGTGTTCAGTTCCGATTCGGTGGGCAGATGGCCGTAGATCAATAAAAAGGCCGTTTCGGGAAATCTGGATTGTTCGGCCAGCTCCTCGATGGGGATGCCGCGATAACGCAGAATTCCCTTATCGCCGTCGATAAACGTAATGCGGCTCTTGCAGGATCCGGTGTTACTGTAGCCGTCGTCCATCGTAATGCATCCGCTGCGGTCCCGCAGTCCGGCAATGTTGATGGCCCGTTCGCCTTCGGTTCCGACGAGGAGCGGAAGATCGTACGATTGGTCGTCTAAATAAAGTTTTGCAGATGAGCCCATTAGTCAGTTCCCTTATTCAAATCAATCCTTTTGCCTGTTAAAGATTTAAAAAACAAAAGACCGCAACACGCTACGCGTATTGCGGCATATTTTCTGCAAGCTCTTGCATGAGCTCTCAGTTAATCCACCGAAACCGTACATTAAAATAAAGGGGCATATGATCTCCGTCAAGCCATTTCGGGCCATAAACAGCTATTTTCATTATGGCCACACCCCTCTTGCTCGATGAATTCCCATAAAACTGGGTTGACCCCTTCACTCCACTTCTCTTACACTGCGCCCCCATGAACTATCCGTTTTTATTGCCAGTCCTTTGTGTCGACGTCGGTGCCCTGAGTTCCGCATGCCTTGGTCACCGTCGCCGTGTCGACTGTCTTTGTCCGGTTGGTTTGGGCACCTTAAGGGAGAACTCGAAATGATACATGAAATATTGCAGCAGTCAGTCACTTGGATCGTGGGTTTGGTCGGAGATTGGGGCTATACCGGCATCATTATCATGATGTTCCTGGAGAGTTCCTGTTTTCCCTTTCCCAGTGAGGTCGTCATGATTCCCGCCGGCTATCTATCTTCCCCTGCTTACCTCTCCTCTGCCTCTTATATCCCCGGCCACGAAATGAACTTCTGGCTCGCCATTGTGGCCGGCATCATCGGGAGCTGGCTCGGCGCCC
>JBIKMI010000230.1:0-4620 GCA_044359285.1 Kiritimatiellia bacterium | reverse complement strand
CGACCATCGGAACGGATCACCTGGATATTTCCTATTTCGATCAGGCGGGAATCAAATGGTGCTTTGCGCCCGGCTGTAATGCGAATAGCGTTTCGGAATATATTACCGCGTCCTTGCTTTTTCTTGCCTGCAAACACGGATTTACCCTCGAAGGGAAAACCATTGGTGTTATCGGAGTGGGTAATGTGGGGCGACGGGTGGTACAGAAGGCGCGCGCTCTGGGCATGCAGGTGTTGATGAATGATCCGCCGCGGGCGAGGCAAGAATCCAGAATGGAAGACAACGGGCCAGATGATCGTTTCGTCGACCTGGATCAGGTGTTGGCGGAGGCGGATATCATTACGGTGCATGTGCCTTTGACGAAAGAGGGGCCGGATAAGACGGTGCATCTGGCGGACGCCTCCTTTTTCGAGCGCGCCAAAAAGGGTCTGATTTTCATGAATGCGGCCCGGGGCCCCGTTGTGGATTCGCCTGCCTTGCTGAATGCCCTGGCGGAGGGGAAAGTTAGCCATGTGGTTCTCGATACCTGGGAAGGGGAGCCCGATTACCGGCTGGATGTCATGTCCAAGGTTGATATTGCTACCCCCCATATCGCCGGCCATTCCTTCGAAGGAAAAGTGATGGGGACAGTCATGGTCTATCGCGAAGTCTGCAGGTTCCTGGGAGTTCCGGCGACCTGGTCGCATGAGCCGTTCATGCCGGCCCCGCTGGTGCCTTGCATCAGGGTGGAGGTGGCCGGACGTCAGGATCAGGTGGTGTTGCGCGAGGTCGTAAGGCAGGTCTACGACCTGGCGGGAGATGACCGCCGGTTCCGAGATTCCGCCCTTGCCGACAACGCGGGGAGAATCAGGAACTTTGACCGGTTACGCAGCCATTACCCGGAACGGCGTGAATTTCAATACACCACGGTGAAACTAATCGGAGGAACCCCCTCCTTGCGTCGCATTCTGAAAGACCTTGGCTTCAAGGTGGAGTAAACCAACGATGAATGCGATTATATTATCCATTGGGGATGAGCTTGTGCTTGGCCAGACCATTGATTCCAACTCCGCGTGGCTCAGTGCCTGTTTGACCGATCGGGGGATCATTCCCCGGTACCACAAAACGGTGGCGGATGACCTGGATGCCACGGTCAAGGCCCTGCGCCTTGCCGTTGAGGAAGCGGACGTGGTGATTGTCACCGGTGGCCTGGGGCCGACGCTGGATGATCTGACCCGCCAGGCCTTTGCCGCTTTTATCAATAAACCCCTGGATCTGCACCCCCCGTCCCTTGAGCGGATCCGGGCGTATTTCAAAGCGATGGGGCGGGAGATGCCGCCTTCCAACCGTATTCAAGCCCAGATTCCGCGTGGGGCAGAGGTGCTGGACAACCACTGGGGAACGGCGCCGGGAATGAAACTCAAGGTTGGGAAGGTGTTGATCTTTGCCTTGCCGGGCGTTCCTATTGAGATGGAAAAGATGGCGGAGCATTATATTTTCCCTCTTTTTGATCGAGGTTCAGGCAGGGCGGTCGTGGTGGCAAGCCTGGCGACCTTTGGGGCGGGTGAATCGATCATTGCGGAGAAATTGGCGGAGCTGATGCGACGTGACCGTAACCCGCTGGTGGGGACCACCGTGTCCGGCGGAGTGGTGACGATCCGGTTACGCAGTGAGGCCCCGACGGTTGAGCTGGCTCAAAAACAGCTGAAGCAGACGGTGGTGCGGGTGAAGGAGCTTCTCGGGTCCCTTATTTTCTCCGAAGAGAAGCAGACGTTGGCTGACGTGGTGGGGCAGGCCATGAGGGCTAAGGGAGCCCGGGTGGTCACGGCGGAAAGTTGTACCGGCGGGCTGGTCGCCAAGATGCTGTCGGATGTCCCCGGAGCCAGTGCCTGGTTTGAGGGTGGCTGGGTGACGTATGCGAATGCGATGAAAGGCCGGGAGTTGCAGGTCCCGGATTCAATGATTGAGCAGGCGGGTGCGGTAAGTGAGGCGGTTGCCTGTGCCATGGCGCGGGGGGCGTTAACCGGGTCGACGGCCGACTATTCTCTCGCGCTGACGGGGGTGGCCGGACCCGAAGGCGGAACGGATGAGAAGCCGGTGGGAACCGTGTGGATTGCCATGGGGAGACGTGTGGGTGACCAGATGGAGACCCGCGCCGAGTGTTTCCGGTTTCCCGGCAACCGGGAGATGATCCGTGACCGGGCCGCCAAAACGGCGCTCAATCTTCTGCGTCTTGAATTGATGAAGCCCGATAGCTTGACGTAGGCTTAAAGGGTGCGATAATAACATGCTTTATTCATCTTTTGGCGGGTAGTTGGGTGGTTATGATTGATTTTGAAAATGTAACGCAGAAATTCGGGCCGGTCACCGCGTTGGAGGGGATCTCCTTCCGGATTGCACGGGGCGAATCGATCGCATTGGTCGGGGCCAGCGGGGCAGGGAAAACGACCTTGCTTCGCCTCCTGTCGACCTATATGGCGCCTACCAGCGGGAGTGTGCGGATGGCGGATCATGATGTCGTCTCGGATTCGTTGCAGGTCCGGCGCCTGATTGGCTATCTTCCGGAAAAGGACGCCATATATCCCGAGATGCGCGTTATGGAATATCTTACGTTCCGGGCGAGACTGCGGGGTCTGTACGGGCGGACACGGGTCAAGCGATTGCGGGAAATGGTCGGGCGATGCGGGTTGGCCGGACTGGAAAAGGCGTTGATAGGAAACCTGTCGAAAGGCGAAGTGCGGCGTGTCCTGCTGGCCGACAGCCTTTCCGGGGAGCCTGAGGTGTTACTGCTGGATGAGCCCACAATGGGACTGGATCCGATGAATGTGGCGCGCATTCATGCCCTGCTGTCACCCCTGAAAGGGGAGCGGACCATGGTTTTTTCCACCCATGACATGGCGGAAGCCGAGTTGCTCGGTTCCCGGATCATGATTCTCGGGAAAGGCCGGGTTCTCGCGTTTGCGCCCGTTGCGGAACTGTTGGTTCAGTTTGGCGTGCGCACCCTGACGGATGTGGTCCGGGCCTCGGCGACAGGAGGTGCACTCACATGATGGCGATCCGTATCCTCTGTCGGCGTGATTTGCGCTCCTGGCTCTCGCTTCCTACGTTCTATCTGATGGGGGCGGGATACCTTCTGGTCACGGGGATCGTCTTCTGGGTCTTTGCCATTACCATGGGGGGGCGAGGGTTGATGACGACGGAAATCACCTTCAACGGCATGCTATTCTGGATGGCTTTTTTAGCTCTGGCATCTGCGGTGTCTGTAAAGCTCCTGGGCGATGAGCAGGAGCGGGGCACGCTGGAGCTGCTGTTGACCGCCCCTGTCAATGAGGTTGAGGTCGTGCTTGCCAAAGCCGGGGCCGGGATATTGTTGATCTTGTTGCTGGCGCTCCCGTCGGTGCTTTATCCCTGGATTTTGAAAGGACTTTATCCCGCCTGGGGCGGGGTGGATCCAGGCATGTGGCTTTCCGGCGTGTTGATCCTCATGTTACTGGCCGGGCTGATGATCTTGATCGGCATGGCCTGGTCGCAGGTGTTGGGACGCCAGACGTCCGCCAGCGTGGCGACCTTCCTGACGGGGGCGATGCTGGTCTTCCGGGGATCCCTGCGCAGTTGGATTGGCGGCGGAGCGGATGATGCCTCGGGTGGCATGGTGGCGGTCGCCTCGCATATTTCCAGTTTTGCCGTCGGCCTGATCGACAGCCGGGCACTGGCATTCTACTTGAGCGGCATGGCGATTCTGTTATTTGTGAATATCCGGCTTCTGCAATGGGCGCGCTATCGCCGCACGTCCGGTGCCCTCAATGTGGCGGTCTCGTGTGGGCTGGTGCTGGTCCTGGGCGGATTGGTGAATTATCTGGCCGTGGTTCACTCGGTCCGGATGGATATCAGCACGGCAGGCAATAGTCCGCTCCCCGCAGAGGTGGTTAAGGCACTGGATCATGTCAAAAAACCCGTCCAGCTGATTCTTTTATCATCTGATGGGGCTCCCGTCGCGCCCCTGGCACGTCGGATGGTGGAGAAGTACCGGTTTGCCCACCCTTTAATGCGTGTGGAAAGGGTGGATCAGTCCACTGACCTGAGCCGGACGCGCGAACTGGTGACCCAATTCAGAATCCGGCAACCCAATGTCCTGATCGTAAGTTGCGGGAACCGCCACAAGGTCTTGCCGATCAAGGAGCTTGAGCGGGGTTCACCCGGCGAGCTGCGACCTGAGCAGCGGGGAGCCACCCCGAGGGTGGCACTGGAAGCCGAATTGATTGCCGCCTTGAAGGCGGTGGTTCAGGAGAAGGGGGCGGTAGTCTATTTCCTGACGGGTCACGACGAGCGTCGCATAGATGACTTTTCGGATTATCGCGGCTATTCCCGGATTGCGGGAGTGATCCGTGAGCAGCAGGCCGAGGTGCGCTCCCTGCTGCTGGCGGCGGCGGAGGCCGTGCCGGCCGATTGTTCGGCGCTGGTCATTGCCGGACCCGTGCGTCAATTGGCAGATTGGGAAGTTGACAAAATCAGGGGCTATCTGGCGCGTAGCGGACGGCTGATGGTGCTGGTGGATGCCGGCGCTTCCAGCGGGTTGGAGCCACTGCTTGAGGAATGGGGCATCCGGCTGGGTGTCGAGCGCGTGATTGATTCCAAGAGCTC
>JBIKMI010000300.1:0-3504 GCA_044359285.1 Kiritimatiellia bacterium | reverse complement strand
GCGATCTAATCCAAGACTGGATTACACCACGTAGGTGGTCGCCACGGTCGACCCGCCGGACCCGGTCCAATTGGTATGGAAGGCTTCCCCGCGCGGCTTGTCGACGCGCTCATAGGTATGGGCGCCGAAGTAATCGCGCTGCGCCTGCAGCAGGTTCGCCGGCAGCCGCTCGCAGCGGTACCCGTCGTAATAATTCAGCGCCGAACTCATCGACGGCATCGGGATTCCCAGCTTGATCGCCATGGAGAGCGTTTTCCGCCAGGAGGTCTGGGCCCGCGCCGTCGCCTTCTGGAAGAACGGATCCATCAGCAGATTGTCGAGACCGGGGTTCTTGGTGAACGCCGTCTTGATCTTGCCCAGGAAGGCGGAGCGGATAATACAGCCGCCGCGCCACATCAAGGCGATCCCGCCGTAGTTAAGGTCCCAGCCATTTTCCTTGGCCGCCGCCCGCATCACCTGATAGCCCTGGGCATAAGACACAATCTTCGAGGCATACAACGCCTTGCGCAGATCCTTGATCATCGTCGCCTTGTTGCCTTTGAACACGGCCTTGGGGCCCACCAGCACCTGTGACGCCGCGACCCGCTCGGATTTGATCGCTGAAATACAGCGGGCAAACACGGCCTCGGCAATCAAGGTCAGAGGCATGCCCGAATCCAGAGCCGCCACCACGGTCCACTTGCCCGTCCCCTTCTGGCCCGCCGCATCCAGAATCAGATCCACCACCTCCTGGCCCTCTGCATTCTTATAGCCCAGGATGTCACGGGTGATCTCAATGAGATAGCTGTCCAGTTCGCCCTGATTCCACTCGGCAAAGACCTGATGCATTTCGGCATTGGTCATACCCAGACCGTGTTTCATCATGTGATAGGTTTCGCAGATCATCTGCATGTCACCGTACTCGATGCCATTGTGAACCATCTTCACAAAATGACCGGCACCATCCTGGCCAACCCAGTCGCAACAGGGCTCACCCTTGTCCGTCTTGGCACAGATCTTCTGGAAGATGGGCTTCACATGGGGCCAGGCCGCCGGGGACCCGCCGGGCATGATCGACGGGCCGAGCAAGGCGCCTTCTTCACCGCCGCTGACACCGGTGCCGATGTAGAGCAAGCCCTTGCTTTCGACATATTTCGTCCGACGCGTGGTGTCCGGGAAATGACTGTTCCCGCCATCGATGATGATGTCACCCGCCTCCAGATGCGGAATCAACAGCTCAATGAACTCATCCACCGGCTTGCCGGCCTTGACCATGAGCATGACTTTGCGGGGACTCTTGAGCTGGCTGACCAACTCCGGGATACTGTGGGCGCCAAGAAGGTTCTTTCCCTTGCCGCGGCCGGAAATAAACTCATCCACCTTGCTGGTGGTCCGGTTATAACACGCGACGGTAAAGCCCTTGCTCTCCATATTGAGCACCAGGTTCTCACCCATTACCGCCAACCCGATCAATCCGATATCTGCTTTTTGCATCCTGTTTTCTCCGTTATTAATCTATTACACACCACTAAATGCGCTGAACCCGCCATCAACCGGAATCACCGTCCCGGTCACAAATCCCGCGGCCTCCGCACTCACCAACCACAACAACACCCCAACCAGATCTTCCGGAGTCCCGAATTTACCCATGGGTGTATGGGCAATGATCGTATCCCCGCGCGCCGTCAGACTTCCATCCGGCTTGGTCAGCAATGCCCGGTTCTGATCGGTCAGGAAAAAGCCGGGCGCGATCGCGTTGACCCGGATCCCGACCTTCGAGAAATGCACCGCCAGCCATTGGGTAAAATTGCTGACCGCCGCCTTCGCCCCGCTGTAGGCGGGAATCTTTGTCAGGGGGGTAAAGGCGTTCATCGAGGAAATATTGATGACCACCCCCGCCCCGGCCTTGGCCATGGACTTGGTGAACACCTGGGTTGGCAGCAGCGTGCCCAGGAAATTCAAATTAAATACAAACTCAATCCCCTTGGGATCGAGATCGTAAAACGTGGTGATCCCCTCAACCGCCTGATTCAGGTCAGCAGGCAACAGGTACTCGCGCGAGGTCGTCCCCTTGGGATGATTGCCCCCTGCGCCATTAACCAGGATCGACACCGCCCCCAGTTCCTTTTCAACCAGAAGGTTCGCCTGTTCCAGACTGGCCTTGTCGAGGACATTGCACGCGATACCGATAGCCTGACCGCCTGCGGCCTTGATTTCGGCCACCACCTTGTCGGCATTCTCCTGCTTAAGATCGGACACCGCCACTTTGGCGCCACATTGAGCCAGCGCTTTGGCCATCGTGCTGCACAATACCCCGCCGCCACCTGTCACCAGCGCGACCTGTCCTTTTAAATTTACTGTCATCGGCACTTTCATTTCCACCTCATTTTGTTGTTGTTTCCAAGCCACCCAATTCCGCCGGAGCATGTTTCAACCGGTACAGAATTTCGCCCGCTTTGGGCACATAAAGAATTCCCTCATCCTCACGTCCGGCATAATCCGCAGGGTTGATCGTCCGGTAATCCATCCATCCCATATTGATCTTCCGGCAGATCGCCTCCGGAATGCCCGTGGCCAGCACTACTTTGACGCGTCCTTTTTCAACGCCGTTTTCATAGGTGCCGATCCCCCGGACATGGGTGGAATGGGCCAGCACCCCCCAGGGGTAATGTTTAAACTTATCCCACTGCTTCAGGAAATAATCACGGGTATGATAGCCCAACTCCTCAATCAACCGGCCATGCGAAACCGATACCTCGGTGATGTGCGGGGCATAAATAATCAAGGTCCCGCCATCCGCGACCACAGGCTCCAGCTTATACATGCACTTGGCCCCCACCCACAGGTCATCGTACATCTTCGGCGCACAGGAGAGGACGGTATGGAACGGCTTGTCCTTGAATTCAATATGAATCTGGCGCGACAGATCAGAGGCCTCTTCCCAGGCGCCTTCAGGGGTGCCGGCATACAGTCCGGCCAGGTCATGCCCTTTTACCACCATGCATAGGGCCTTGCGCTCGACTTTCAGAAACGAGGCCGCGCGATCCACAACCTTGCGCACCGGGGTCCATTTGCTGCCAATGATCATCGGATTGGTGATCACCGCACCCAGCCAGTGGAAGAAGTTGAGTATTTCCTCGCCGGCAATACCGGGGAATAGATATTTGTTGCCGCCGGAGAAGCCGACGACTTCATGGGGAAACACCGGGCCCAGGATCACCAGCAGGTCATAATTCTGCACCATACGATTGATCGAGACGCCCACATCCATCTCAAACAGGCCTCCTGTTAACTCGCGGACATCGGCCTTGGACAGACGGCCCACTTCAAACAGGGCCTCCGGATTGTTCCACTCATGGTTGAAAAAGCGGGTGCGGGCATATTTCGTGCGGTGCTCTTCCTCGGTGATTCCCACCCGGGCATAGATCTGCTCCATCGGCATGGCCGGATGCGTTCCCAGCGCCACCATGAAGTCCAACTGAGCCGTTTCTGCCGCCGCCTCCTGGACCAGCCGGAACATCATGT
>JBIKMI010000299.1:0-3521 GCA_044359285.1 Kiritimatiellia bacterium | reverse complement strand
GACCCTACATCACCGTTTACCGCAATGGATGCATGGTTGGTCGGGCCTGGTGCTTGCCTCCATGCTCCTTTTTTCCCTTCGTCTGGGCTACCTGATCTGGCTCTGCCCCTATGACCTGGTGCCGGATGAGGCTCAGTATTGGGACTGGTCCCGGCACCTGGATTGGTCCTATTACAGCAAGGGCCCGGCTGTGGCGTGGATGATCGCCCCGAGCGTCCACCTGTTTGGCATCACGGAGTGGGCGGTTCGTCTTCCGGCCGCCCTGGCCTCCCTTGTGGCCAGCCTGCTGCTCGCACGCTTTGCCTTGTCCGTGACCGGCGGGTCTCTCCGGGCGGGCTGGTATGCGTTCCTCCTGTTCAATCTGATTCCGGTCTTCCAGGGAACAGCCCAATTCATGACCACGGACGCCCCCTACTATGTCTGCTGGATCACCACCGCCTTTGCCGGCTGGCATATGGCCCGAAAAGGGACGGCTTCCGCTGGCTGGTTTTTTCTTCTAGGCTCTCTGATCGGCCTTGGCATGCTGTGCAAATACACCATGCTTCTGGCATTGCCCGGGATACTGGCCTATCTCTTCCGCCATGGCGTGTATTCACGCAAACACCATGGGGTCGCCCTGCTGGCCGTGTCCGCGGGGGTCATCCTGTGCTCCCTGCCCATTGTGATCTGGAACGTGCAACGGGACTGGCCTACCCTCGCCCATTTGATCGGGGCCACCCGCCTTCCGGGGGGCGACGCCCCCGCCCACAGTGGCTGGCCCTACAATCCGCTATGGACCCTCTCCTATTTTATCTACCCCCTCGCCATTCTGGCGCCGCCGGCGGCCTTGCTGCTGTTCAGGGCCCTGCGCGCGGCTTTCACCCCGCAGAATCGACACACCAACTTCCATAAAATCACCACCTATGCCCTGTACACCGCCACCCCCATTCTCCTCTTCTACCTGCTGATTTCCTCACGTACCGATGTCAAGTTGAACTGGCCGGCGGCAGGCTTTACGGTCTTCCTGATCCCACTGGCCTGTTTTCTTGCCACCCGCACCGGATCCGATGCGACCACCCGCACGCTCTGGCATTGGACGGTGGGTCTCGGACTGGCCACCCTTCTCTTCATCGCATTGGGGAAATATCCTTTGGAGGCCGTCAATGGACTTAAGCTCCCCGGATACACCGTCGACACACGGCCGATGCTGAAACGCATCACCGGCTTCAAGGTGCTTGCCGACAGCGTGGCGGCCGCAGCCGAAGAGCTGGCCCGGGATACCGGCAAGGAGCCCTTCTACATCGCCTCCACCTATGGCCGGGCAGCCCTGCTGGCCTTTTACGGCAAAGGCCATCCCCGCGTCTGCAGTGCCGACAGCTATATGGGCGGGCGGGAATCCTCTTATGATTATTTCCCGGAAACGGATCTGGGGAATCCGCAGTTGCTCGGACGGCCGGCCATCCTGCTGGGCAATGAGAGGTGGGTGTGGGAGAAGGCGCTCTATTTCGAAGTCATTGAGCGCTCCCGCTTCACCGGCCGGGTATACTTTGCCTATGACTATCGCGGCCCATGGCGCGAGCCCCATACGAAGTAGCACGCCTTTGGGCGCAGGATAATTTTTTTCCAAACCGGAAAATGTTTCACACCCGCTTCGCTCAAGTCGCGAAGATCGCAAAGAATGTGGGAGAATGTGGCGTTTATTTCGCCCGCAGGAGTACCTGTGGCCGAAATAAACGCCACGCCGCCCTTGAGAAATTCATGGCACCTCATTCATCCAGCCCGATGCCTCTCTCTTCGTATGGCTTCAAGAAACCGCGGCAATATTCGCAGTTCGGTATTCCGGAATGCGAATATTGCCGCATTCTTTGCGATCTTCGCGACTTGAGCGAAGCGGGTGTGAAAATCTCTTCGCATGCTCTTGCGGTAGCTATATGTGTCTGAATAAATATGTTTGAGTAACAAATAAGGTTTTTCCCAGCATTATCAGAAATTTATCCTGCGCCCCACGCCTTCCGCGTTGACTTAAGCCCCTTCCCGCCGTTATAAGAACGAGATCGATTGAGGAGATTTTTCAACTTGCGCATTGTTTCACGATACGTTCGGGATAGTTATCTGGTCACATTCGCCATGACCTTGCTCGTGCTGACGTTTGTCATGTGCGTCATGGTGCTTTTCCGTATTGCCGATGCGATTGCCATGGGAGGCTCCCTGTATCTGATCGGCAAGATTTTCCTGGCCGGCCTGCCTTCCGCCATCGGCTTCTCCATCCCCTTCAGTGTCATCACCGCCGCACTGCTCACGTTCGGCAAGCTTTCCGCCAACGGCGAAATCACAGCCATGAAAAGCAGCGGCATCCGGATGCTGCAAATCATGCGGCAGCCCATTCTTTTCGCGCTCCTGATGTCCGCCGTCTGCCTCTATCTCAATGCCAGCCTGATTCCCGAAAGCACCTTCCTGCGCCGGGATGCCTTACGCCAGCTGGGGCTGGAATCCCCGCTGCAACTGATTGAAGAGGGCCGGCCCATCCGTGAGTTTCCGGGGATGACCTTCTACATCGGCAGCAAGCGTGATAATACGATTGAAGATATCATCATCTACCAGGCCAAGCAGAAAAACATGCCTGCCCGCGAAATCCGCGCCCGCTCCGGCACAGTGTCGTCCACCGACGACAAGAAGAGCATCCTGATTGATTTGTATGATGTTCGGATTGATCCGTTTTATGAAGACCGGCCGGGAGCGGGTACGGCCAGCCGCTTCCCTTATTTGATCGATCTCGCGCGACTGACGGGGCAGGACAACTCGAAAAAAACAAAACGTAAAAGTGATATGACTCTCATTGAGCTCATCGAAACCCGTGGCAATCTTAAGCAGTTCTATCCGGAAATGAAGGAGCCCGCCCTCATTAATCAGGACATGGTGCTCAAGGTGGAATTCAATAAGCGGCTCGTCATGGCCATCTCCTGCTTTGTATTTGTCCTTCTGGGTGCCCCGCTCGCCACCAAGACCCATCGGCAGGAAACGACCATCGGAATCGGCCTCAGCCTGGGCCTGATATTCATATTCTATCTCTTCGTGATTGTGGCCGAAACCCTGACAAAATACCCCTGGACCCAGCCCCATTTAATCTTGTGGGTACCGGTCGTGCTGGCAACCAGTCTGGGAATGTACCTGATCAAGCGCTGTGATTGAGTCCTCTCCATCTCCCTACCGCAAACTCTGGCTCCCCGATCTGGCGTGGATCTTCCTGCTGGTCATCGTGGCCGTGCTCCCCTTCCTTACTCCGTTCATGGATCTCACGCTCTTGTCATGGTGTTATCAGGCCGGACCGGACCAGCACCCTTGGCCACTCAAATTCAACAGCTTCTTCCGTATTTTTTATACCCTGGGGACCCTTCCTGCACTCTTTACTGCCCTGGCCGGACTGGGAGTGCTCGTGGCGGCGCGCAGCCGCCCTGCCTTGAAGCGCTGGCGCCGGCATGCGGCTTTTGTTTTTCTGACACTGGTCATCGGACCCGGCTTCCTTGTGAATACTGTTTTCAAGG
>JBIKMI010000298.1:0-3534 GCA_044359285.1 Kiritimatiellia bacterium | reverse complement strand
ATCACATCCATCCCCTTTAAAATATCCTTCAGGGCCGCCATATCGCCTTTGCTGGCCATGAGGATCAGGCCATTGGTGCGCTTGTCGGCCAAAATTTTGATGTTTTCCGCGGACAGTTGTCCGACCTTGGTTTTACCTTCGGCCCCTTTGGCGCCGGCTAATTGACGTTGCTGGTCGATAAATTCCTGCAACTGGAAGCTGCGGGGCTCTTCCCGCGTGACGGAGGTGGTGGCCGTGGGTCCCGGAGACCCATCGGGACGGGTGGTGGTCGTGGTGCTGGTTTTCTTCGGCGCCGAGCTCTTGGAGGAAGGGCTGGCGGCGGCCCCGATCAAGGCGTTCAGCATGGAGGCGACCTCCTCGGCATCGGCGTATTCCAGCCGGATGACTTCAATGGTCACGTCCGGTGCGGTGCTTACGTCCAGGGCGGAGACAACCTGCTCGAAAAAGCGCATGTTTTCCTGGCGGGTGATAATGATCAGGGTGCTGGTCCGGTCATCGGCGATGACTTTTACATTACCGCGGATCATCCGGTCGTCTCCTGATTCGCCCCCCGCGGCCTCGGTAAGGTTCGCGCTTCCAGGGGGCACCACGCTACGGGCGCGAATCACCCCGGGAATGGTGGCTGGAGCGGTGTCGACGCCCGGCGCTCCCGAGGTGTTCAGGCGACGGACGGTGGGTTGCTTCTCCTTATCCTTCTGGTCGGCAATGATTTCTTCCAGCTTCGCCTTGATGTCGGAAGGTTTCGAAAAGCGCATTTGCAGGATGTGGATAGACTCCTTGACATCCAGGGGTTGATCAATCCGGGTCAGGATATCCTTGATGCGGTTGAGGTTGACGGATGTGTCGGCGATCATCAGGCTGTTAATCCGTTCCAGGGGAAGGATCTTGCCGTAAGGGTGGATCAGTCCGGTAATAGCCTTCTGGGCCTCGGCCGGGTCAATGAATTTCAAGGGGACGACTTCACTGACCAGTTCATCGGTTTCCGGGTGAATGACTTGCTCGGTCTGGTTGGTTTGGATCTGGAGTCCCTCCTGGGAGGCGGCCGTGATGGGGACGGCTTTAACGAACTTATCCCCCTGATTAACCAGCGCAATGTTATTCATGGCCAGCACGGCCTTGATGGCCTGAATGGCCTCGGGGATCGTCAGTTCCGTCTGGCTACGCAAGGTAATCATGGCGTTGACGTTGGGGGCCTGCAAGAGGGTGCGCCCGGTCAATTCCGAGCAGTAGTATTGCAGCACCATGTCCAGGGTGGCCTGGTTGAACTTCAGCTCAACCGTGCGATTGGTGTCGGTCTTGATGCCAGCGGCGCGGCTCACGCCCGGTTGCGGGACGGGACGCACGACAGGGGGGAGACCCTGGGCTTGCACAGGCGAGTGGGGCAAGAGGGACCCGGTAAGCACCAGTATCCCGAGTAATCTTCGAAGCGTGTACTGGAATGACATCATTGTTATAGCCTTTAACTTCGGTTATTCTTTTTCGCCACCGGCGGGGGGGACCCTTGAATACGAACAGTAAATCGTGAAGCCCCCACGCAAAACCAGCTTCTCGTTCGGAGAAATACTTAATTGACTGATGTCCAAAATAACATCTTCCTTTTGCAGGTCAAAGAGGAAACGGGTCAAGGCGGCGAGTTTTCCCTCCCATTTGCAGTTGATGGCAACTTCATACATGCTCCCTTTGAGGGTCTCTTTATCTGCATCGCGGCTGATCAAGTTCAAGCCATTGGCCTTGGCGAGCCGCTCAATGAGGATTTGAAGGTCCGTGCTGACGTCCTTCCCTTGCGGGTGGGTTGGAAGCTTCTTTTTAAGGCCCTTGAGCTGGGCCTCCCATTTCGGCAACTGCGCAATCAGGTATTTATTCTTTTCCACCTCGCGTCTCAAGGTGGACTGGTCTTCAGATAATACCTTCAACTCCTTGATTTGCGGGTCGACAAGAAAGAAGGTCAGGCCACCCAGGGCGACCACACCGGTCACCCACACCAAAATCATTTCACGGGGTGAGACTTTCATGGCAGTTCACCTCCTGGCAGGGTGCAAATGACCTTAAATTCCTCTTTGCCATCCCGGGTGCGTCGTGTCCGCGTGAGTTCCGAGGAAACAAACAGCTTGGAGCGCTCCAGATCCTTCTTGAAGTCGGCGATCAGGGCATACTCATCCGCCTCCCCGCTCATTTCCAGATTTTTATTCTTGTGGTAATTGAATGACTTGAGTGTGATCCCGGGTGGCAGCCGGTCACTGACTTCCCGGAGGCATTCCAGTCCGGAGAAGGACCGATCCATATATTTGATCAGCCCCTGGGTGCGCTCCCGGAGCGCCCTAACCTTTTCGGCCGGCCCTTTAAGCTCCGTCAGTTCGCTGGTAAGAGACCTGATGCGACTCCGTTGAAATTGAAGGCCCCCGAACAGGGCGAGCATGCCGGTCAACCAGATTGAGGCGGCAATGATGGAAAACAGGATGACCCGTCGTTTGGTCCGCAGGGCGGTTTCGGTCTGCAGCCAGGCCACCGGGGCCAGATCCATTCTGCCCGTCGTCCGGGTTTCGGTCCGCTTGAGCAGACCCTGGGCAAGGGGCGGAAGGGTATCAAGGAGTTCGGGGCGGGCGGTAATTTGGAACTGGCTCTCAAAAATTCCGATGAGGCCGTCCGGACGATCGCCCCGGTGCCATAGGGTGAAGGAGGCGGGGTGTTCGCCAACCCGGTCCAGATCCAGGGAGGCCAGCGTCAAGGCGGTTTCCCTGGCAATCTCCTCATCCGCTTCACTGGCGGGCATGTCGCTCATGCCGCTCAATGAGCGCATGGCGTGGGGAACGCCGGCGGAGGTGATGATGAGGTCACACGTGGCATCCTCCAGAATAATGAAAACCTGAACGCCCGTTGTGTGAACCTTGCCGGCATCCTGAAGCAACTGCCACCAGCCCAGCAGGTTGATGTCCACCCATTTGGGTTCAATGCCCGCGGCTTTCAGGGCCCCCGCCAGCAGGTTGATGGTGTCGGTGCGAATGGCGCTCAACAACAGGCGACAACGGCCATCCTGCTCAGACAGGAGTTCATAGGAGAAGGCCGACTCGTCAATCGGGAAGGGCGAGAACTTGTCGATTTGAAGTTCGGCCATGCTCTTGATCTCGTCCGGACTACCGGAGGGCAGCTCCGCAATGCGCAACAGTACCCACGAGGCGGGGATCCCGATGCTTACGGGGGCGGGGATGCGGCCGCATTTGGTGTGGATCTCCCCGACCAGGCGCTCCTTTTCGGCCTGGATGCCCGCAAGAAGATCCTTTTGATTTTCACCAAGCTCCAGTTCGACCGAGCGCGTAGGTGGCACGGTTTGTTTTTCGCCGACCTTATGCAGGATGGCCCACTCCAGTGAGCGGGACCGCACAGCTAAACTTGTCAGGACTTTACCAGCCATAATCTTCGCTTATCTACGTATTGTCGGAGTCCCGTTTTTCGAGGCATTCGCCCCCAAAGTCGACATCATCCGGTATTCAACCCCATGCACTACCCCGGATGAGCGGACCCGCAGTACGGAAGACG
>JBIKMI010000296.1:0-3538 GCA_044359285.1 Kiritimatiellia bacterium | reverse complement strand
CTGAGATGTCGGTGTTCCAGTGCTTCAGTGTTTCGGTAGATCAGTAGATCAGTAGATCAGTAAGAGCAGAGAGAAAGAAGCGGTGCGAAGCGACTGCTCCTTTCTCTCTCCACCGAAACACCGCCCGCGCAGCGGAACCGAAACACCGAAACAACGGGCCTAAGGCCACCGAAACACCGGGCCGCAGGCTCACCGATTTTCCGGAAGTTAATGAGTTTTCTTCCGGCACAGCTGGGGACGCCGTCTGGAGGGATGGCGTCCCCAAACTTTATCCTCCCGACCAAGCCATTTGAAGAACATGCATACCAACCATGACCGCACCCAGCAACAATCAACCGAAACCAATGGTTCCAGCACAGCAGCAAGGAGACACACCATGAACACACAACGGAAATTGATGGCGACCATGACGGCGGTCATGGCGCTTATCCTCGTGGTTCCCAACATATGTGAAGCTGGCGAGAGCCCGCAATACACCGGGCCGGCCGAGACCCGGGCGGACCTTGCCCACGACGGGCAGTTGCCCTGGGCCGTGGGCGCCAGTTCATACCAGGTGGTGCGCAGCGTGCCGTCCAACCCGTCCGCCACCGACGGCACCGATACAGACTTCCGGCACCATCATTACATCGCATGGTGGGAAGGCCGGTTCTGGGTCTATCACCTCGCAGGACGCCACACCGCTGAATCCAGCATACGCGGTCGTCTCAATTGGTCCGCCGACGGTATGACCTGGGCGAACGCCGACTCGGCCGAGATCTTTCCGCACGCCACACACCAGCGCGCCGCCTTCTATGTCGCATCAAACAACGTCTTCCTCGTGACGACGTGGTATAGCCAAAACGGCAATGCTGGACGCGGGGGTGTCGGTTCGCGCCTGGTCAGGCGGATCAACGGCCCTGGTGATTTCGGGCCGATCCACGTCCTCAAGCACAATCACAAAGGCGCGGCCACCATCCCCGGTGGCACCCCTGCGCTCTACTCCGCCTCGTCCGACGCGGCATTCAAGACCGCCTGCGCGGAACTCCTCGACAACAAACTCTACCGGCAGCAGTTCCAAGAGGAGGATCAAGACCCCGCCTTCTACGTGGTCAACGGGGCGCTCGGGTCGCCGATGGCGCGGGCATTCAACTGGTATACGCGCAACAACGGCGAGATCGTCGGCCTGTGGAAATTCGCCGATACCGTGGCCACCGCCTGGGACTTCGGCCAGGTGCCCGCGCCGCAGGATTATGCCACGCGGCTCAAGCTTGCCGGCAGCCCGAAGATCTGGGGCTGCAAGACCTCTGACGGCCGTTTCGCCTTGGTCGGAAACCCCTCAGTATCACCCGATCGCTTTCCGTTGGTGGTGAGCACCTCGGCGGACGGCATCACTTTCGGCACGCCCTATGCCACGGTCGAGGGCGATATGGATCCGTTGCGTTATCCCAATCCCACGTTGGAACTGTTTGGCGACCTCAAAAACTCAGGCCACCAATACGTGCGTGGCATCGAAGAGGGGTTTCCCAGGCCTACTGACAGCAACGAGTGGCTGGTCACCAGCCAGAACAAGGAGGATATCTGGGTGACGCGGGTTCCGGCGCCGATCGTCACGCGGGTGACGGGCCCCGTAAGCGACGGCTTCCAGTCCGTGCCGCCGGGCGGCGCGGTGCCGCAGTGGAACCTCCGCAGCGAGCAGTGGGCGACGGTGAAGGTCGCCCAGGAAGGCGACAACCGCTTCCTGCGCCTGACGGACAAGGCCCAAGTCGGATATGCCAAGGCGTTCCGCGTGTTCGAGACCGTGGCCGCCTCCGGAGGCAACAACTTCGGCTGGTCCGCCTCCGGCAACGCGCTGGGCACGGCGGGCGAGGCGGGGGGGATCTTCGCCCGGTCGCAGGCCTACAGCACCTTCGCCGACACGACGATCGGGACGCTGAACCGCACGGGGTCCACCCTGCGCATGACGGGCAGCTTCCGGCTGGCGAATGACTCATTCGACGGCCACTTCTACCTCGGCTACTTCGATCCCGCGAGTCTCGTGTCCGGATCGCCACCGGCGAATTTCGTGGGAATCCGATTCGAAGAGCCGGCCGCCAACGCGGCCGATCCCTTCCGTGGCGGCGCCCTGGTGACAGGCACGGGCGGGAACGTTCCCGCCACGATCAATCTGACCCAGAACACGCCGCTGGCCTTCGACCTGACCTGGACGGGCGGCGCGAACGGCTCGGGCACGCTGAGCGGCACGCTGGCCGGACAAGCCGTGAATGTCGCGGTGGGGGCCGGCACCGGCAACTTCACCGCCTTCGGTCTCCTCTCCGGAGGTATGGCTAACGGCGACCCCGCGCGGAAAACCGCCGGCTGCCACTTCGACAACCTCGGCTACACGACCTCCGGTGGCCTCGCGAGCGAGACCTTCGACACCGCCGCGTCAACCGCTGCGAACGGGTGGTCGGGCTTCACCAACGGCGCGGTCGCGGACCTGTCGTTCCGGCTGCGCCCGCTCCAAGCGAACCACGGCTGCCTGGAGGTCGATGTGATGGACCGCAAGGGACAGCGGCCGGTGCGGCTGGCGTTCGACGCGACCGGCGCCGTGCTGGCGAACTCCGGGCAGACGATGTCGCAGGTCGCTTCCTATTCCGCGGCGCAATGGCTCGATGTCGCAATCCGCGTCGATATGAATACCGGAACCTACAGCCTGCGGTTGGGCGGCACTCCGGTTGGCGGCAACCGGACCCTGGCCACGTCGAACGGCTCGGTCGAACGGCTCGAGTTCCGCACCGGCGCCTATCGCCTCAACGACTTCACCCGCCGCGCGTCCCCCCTGCCCACCGACACCCTGTCCGGTGCGGACACCATGGTCACGGAGGCCGTGTTCGACATCGACGATGTGGCGACCAGTCCGACCTACACGGTCAGCTACGACGCCAACGGAGCCACCAGCGGGACGGCCCCGGCAGCACAAACCAAGACCCACGACGTGCCGCTGACGCTTGCCACCAATTCCGGCAACCTGGCCAAGACCGGCTTCACCTTCGCCGGCTGGAACACCCTCGCGAACGGCTCGGGCGCGGACTACGCCGCGGGCGAGAGCTACACCGCCAACGCCGCGGTCACGCTCTACGCCAAGTGGACGGCAAACACCTACGCCGCCTGGGCCGCCAGCCAGTCGCCTCCCGTCACCGGCGGGCCGAATGGCGACGACAACAACAACGGCATCCCGAACCTCATCGAATACGCCCTCGCCGACGGCCAGGCGCGCGGAACCCTCAGGGGAACCACCCTGAGCTTCACCAAACGCGGCGCTCCCTGGGGCAGCGATATCACCTACTCGATCGAAACATCGGCGGACCTCGGCATCTCGGACCCATGGCAAGCCGTCAAGCCAAACGTCAACGATGACTCCACCATCTCCTACACCCTGCCGAACCCGGGCGACAACTTCGCCCGCCTCAGGGTCAGCCAGTATGACAGAGGGACAGGCCATTTATTAAGAAAGCTTGGCTGATTCGATAGGTAGGGACGATCCCGCCGTGGTCGTCCCTAATTCTCAGCGGATGGCGGC
>JBIKMI010000297.1:0-3538 GCA_044359285.1 Kiritimatiellia bacterium | reverse complement strand
CAAGGAGTTCACCGAACCCCGCGCCTTCAACCTGATGTTCAAGACCTTTATCGGCCCGCTCCAGGATGAGTCTTCAGTGGCCTACCTCCGTCCTGAAACGGCTCAGGGTATTTTCGCCCAATTCGGGAACGTGATGGCCACCTCCCGCCAGAAGGTCCCGTTCGGCATCGCCCAGATCGGCAAAGCCTTCCGCAACGAGATCAATCCCCGCAATTTCACTTTCCGCTCCCGTGAATTCGAGCAGATGGAATTGGAATTTTTTGTCAAGCCGGGCACCGACCAACAGTGGCATGAATACTGGGTCGCCGCACGTATCAAGTGGTACCAGACCATCGGCCTGCCTGCGGAAAGCATCACCCAGTATGTGTACCCCAAGAGTGAACTGGCTCACTACGCCAGCGCCTGTGTCGATATCATGTACGCTTTCCCCTTCGGCGTCCAGGAGCTCGAAGGCATTGCCGCCCGGGGCGATTTCGACCTGAGCCGGCACCAGGAGTTCAGCGGCAAATCCCTGGAGTATTTCGATCAGGATACCAATGAGAAATTCATCCCCCATGTGATTGAGCCGTCCGCCGGCGTGGACCGCATCTGCCTGGCCCTGCTCTGCAACGCCTATCACGAGGAGTGGATCCCCAAGGAGGGCCCCGTACTCGAGGCCGAACCCGGCAAACAGCCGCCAGAAGGTTATGAGGCCCGCACCGTGTTGCGCTTTGCCCCGCGGGTGGCCCCCATCAAGGTCGCCGTCTTCCCCTTGCTCAAGAACAAGCCGGAACTCGTCGAAAAGGCGCGCGGCATCTTCACCGGCCTGCGCCGCCATTGGGCCTGCTTCTATGATCAAACGGGCGCCATCGGCCGCCGCTACCGGCGTCAGGATGAAATCGGCACCCCCTTCTGCGTGACGGTCGACTTCGACACCCTCACCGATAACACCGTGACCCTCCGCGAGCGCGACTCGATGAAGCAAGTCCGCATTCCCGTGGATAAACTTGAATCAGAGATCTTCGCCAGGATGGGAGCATGAAGCCAGGAGGCAGTCAGCAGTCAGCAGTCAGCAGTCAGCAGTGGGCAGCAGGGAGCCGTTTATTGTCTTTTATCTGCCTACTGCTCACTGCTCACTGTTTACTGTTCACTGCCTTCGCTCAGACCAATGAGATTGAAGAAGCGGCCACGACGGCTGTGGCGGAACTGCCGGGGGTGGATGAACTCATGGCCAACCTGCTGGCGCGGCTCCCCTCAAAGCCGATCACCCTGACGGGCGAACTGGTGACGGAGGCGGAAAACGAAAAGAAATCGAAACTGAATATCATCATTCAACTACACTATCCGCAGGAAGCCACTTACACGCTCTACGACTCCTTCGGCAAGTCCCTTGAACAACTCACGGTCATTCGCCGTAAAGGACTCACGACCTACCGGTATCTGGCCGGCGACCCGCTCATCACCGCCCCGGCCCCCTCACAGGATGCCCGGATCCAAAACACCGCGCTCTGCTGGATGGATCTGACACTGGGGTTCCTGTGGTGGAATGGGGGCAAGATCATTGGCCGCGTGGAGGCCCGGGGGCAGCCCTGCTATCTGCTCGACCGGCGTGCCCCGCAGGATGATATGACGCCCTATGCCCGCGTCCAGCTCTGGGTAGACACCCGGATCTCCATGCTGATCCAGGCCGATGGCTATGATAAACTTGAAAACCTGTCCCGCCGCCTCTGCATCAAGAGCTTCAAAAAGATCAATCACGAGTGGATGGTCAAGGATCTTGAAGTGGAGGACCTGGCAGACCATCGCGCCACCCTCCTCCGCATCCGTGATGCCACGCCCACCCCTTAAACAGTAGCGGGAATCAAGATTCACCACCCGCCGAGTACGGCTAGAGACACAGAGTCACAGAGAAGACCCTCCTTCGCGCAAGCTTCGAATGAGCAAGAAATACAAATGTGGCGTTAATTTTTCCACACGAATACATGTGGAGAAAATAAACGCCACGGTTTCTTGGAGCAAGACCAAGAGGGGGCGGAGAGGGGAATTTCCTCCTCTTGCCTGCCCTGAGCTTGTCGAAGGGCTCGATCTATGGCTCCAAGAAACCGGCGCGGCATTTTTGGCTCGGGTACCCCCGAACAAAAATGCCGCGACATTCTCTTCTTGCCTGTTGGAATTCTCTGTGACTCTGTGTCTCTAGCCGTACTCGGCGGGTGGTGAAGTTCCTCTTGTCTTGGCGGCCTCTTAGCGTGAGTGCTGGACACCCTTTCCTCTTACCCCTATAATCCGACGTCATGAAAACATTATCCCTGTTTATCACTTCGTTTCTGCTGGCGGCCGTGCTGATGATGCCTGACTCTGCACAGGCCAACACGAATAACTGGACCCAACCGGCCAAAGGCATGGTTTACGTCATCCCCATTCATGATGAAATCAACACCGCCCTGATATACGTCATCCGGCGCGGCCTCCTTGCCGCCGAAGAAGGCGGTGCGGAAGCCATTATCTTCGACATCAATACCCCGGGCGGGCGGGTGGATGCCGCCGAGGAGATCCTCAATCTGTTGCGGGGCGTGAAAACCCCCACCTATACCCTGGTCAATCCCAACGCCATCTCGGCCGGCGCCATCATTGCCATGGCCACGGACCACATCTACATGACGCCCGGCAGTAAAATCGGGGATGCCATGCCCATCATGATCAGCATCACCGGTGAGGTTCAATCGATGCCCGAATCCGTTGAGGAAAAATCCGTTTCCTATGTGGCCGCCATGATCCGGGCAGCCGCCCAACACCGCGGCCATGACCCCCAACTCGCCGAAGCCATGGTACGCCGCGATACGGAATACAAAATCGGCGATGAGGTCATCTCTAAAAAGGGCCGCCTCCTGACCCTCACCAACAAGGATGCGGAACGCCTCGTCGGTCCCGATAACCGCCCGCTGTTATCCGCCGGCACCGTGGAAGATCTCCAGGCCCTTCTGATTAAAATAGGCAAAGAGAACTGCTCCGTCATCGAGCTGAACGTGACCTCTGCCGAGGAAATCGCCCGCTTTATTGAATCCATTTCCATTATCCTGCTCGGGCTCGGCCTGCTCGGGCTTTATATTGAGTTTAAAACCCCCGGCTTCGGGCTCCCTGGAATCGGGGGGATCCTCCTCCTCGCCATCTGGTTCTGGGGCTCACATATCGCCGGCCTGGCGGGCATGGAGGAAGTGGCCCTGTTCCTGCTCGGCGTCATTCTGCTCTGTGTAGAATTGTTTGTGTTCCCGGGCGTGATCCTCCCCGGGATCATCGGCCTGCTGCTGGTCATTGCCTCCATCCTGATGGGCATGACCCAGCATTATCCCGGCGACCCCTGGTACCCCTCCTTCCCCGACATCACCGGGTCGGTCCTTCGCTTCATCCCCTCCCTCCTCATCGCCGCGGCGGGCGCCCTTCTGGCGGCCCTTTTTCTCCCCAAGACCCCCCTCTTCAACCACCTCATTTTGAACGCCGCCCTCCCCCCGCCAACCAGCGTCGCGCCCACTCAGGGCCCGTCCGTAAAGGTCGGACAGGGCGG
>JBIKMI010000294.1:0-3545 GCA_044359285.1 Kiritimatiellia bacterium | reverse complement strand
GGCCGAAGCGGTTGCGACCGGGGCCCAATGGCGGATCTCGGGAGGGGAATGGACGAATAGTGGTACACTTCTTCCGTTGCCGGCGGGATCTTACACCGTCGAATTCAAGCCGGTGAATGCCGGGTGGCTGGCGCCCGGAAGCCAGACCGTTTTAGTAACCAATCAAAGTGTCGCGGAACTATCGGCCACTTATCTCAAGGCAGATGTTTTTGGAGGCCCCATCGGTACTAATGCCGGTGAGTTCTATTTGCCACATGGATTGGATTCTGACCCGCTCCATCGTCTGTATGTCGCCGATACTTATAATGATCGGATTCAAATGTATGATGCGCTGAGCCAGCTGTGGACGAATTGGGGTAAGTTTGGAACGAATCTTGGGCAATTCAAAAAACCAAGTGGTTTGGCGGTTGATAAACTCGGGAATCTCTTTGTGGCAGATCAAAGTAATCATCGTATCCAGAAACGTGTTGCCACGAACGGACTATGGGTTTCTGTTGGGTCCAATACTCTAGTATCGGGCTCAGCACTGGGGCAGTTTAATGGACCTGCTGATGTTGCTGTAGATTCTGCATTAAACCTTTATGTCGCCGATACCTGGAATCATCGTGTGCAAAAGTTCAGCACATCACAAGTGTGGTCCGTTTTTGTGACAAATGGGCCAACCGTTGGAAAAGTTCAATATCCCCAGGGGTTGCATATAGATAGCGCAGATAATCTTTATGTCTCTGATGACGGGACGCAGACAAACGGGCTAAACCGGATTCAGAAATTTTCAAAGACAGGCCAATATCTCGGACTGCTTGGTGGGCGGGATGCCAGTCAGGGAAGTCTGCAGGATCCTGGCGGCATGACGATCGGGAACGGAAACCTTTATGTTGCCAATAACTATGATAGCCGTGTGGCCTATTCAGATATGACAGGCCTGACCTGGACGACTCTGGTGGGAAGTAATGTCCTGAGCCATCCGGGCGATGTTGAGTGGGATCCCCGCGGATATCTCTACATTGCAGACACCTCCCACAACCGGATTTTGATCGTGCAGGTAGATCCGGCCGCCGCGACGAACGGGTTGACTCAATTGACCGCGATGACGTCATCGGGTACCAATGCGAGTTTCACGCTGACGTGGTTCGCCCGTTTGAATTGGAATTATGCCGTGCAGTATGCCAACACGCTGGCACCGAGTCCGGTCTGGTTGAATCTGCCGGGGTATTCCGCCATCACGGGGTTGGATATGATGACGAACTGTACTGACACAACGGTGCTGGGTGTCACAAACCGGTTTTACCGCATTATTGCGTATTAAGAGGAAAGGCTGAACTATGAAACGATTACTGACGTTTGCATCGATGACCCTGCTGTCCTGCGGAATGAGTATGGGCGCCATATTCGGGGCACAAGGCATGGCGTCCACGCCGGATGCTGAATTTGTGACGCTTTCGGACATGGCCTCGATGCCGATTGCCGCCACCGCAGGGGATGCCCTGGCGCCCGCTCCAGTCGTCGTCGTGCCTGTGGAGGCCGCTGTATCGAACGTCGTGACGTCCGTGGATACCACTACGGAGCTGATGCCGGTGGCCTCATTCACGAGCGCCTCGGAAAAACAGAACCTGATCTCGATCGCGCTTGATGATGTGCCCTTGCAGGATGTGGTGCGTCTGTTTACCCGGATTTCAGGAGCCAATATTATTTCGTCATCCACAAACCTTCAGGGGAAGGTTACCGTCAATCTTCAGGATGTGGAATGGAAGCCCGCCCTGGATTCGATTCTGGATATGTACAGCTTGATGGTTACGGAGAAGGTGCCGGGGTCGGGAATCTACAGCGTCATGACCAAAGTCGCGGGTGCGGAGCCCTTGATCGCCCAGCCGATTTTCCTCAACTACGCCCAGGTGTCGAATGTGGTTTTGGTGGTGCAGACCATGATTGGTAAGGGCGGCACGGTCTCTGCGTTTCCTAACGCCAATGCGCTGATTGTCCGGGCCACGGCCGCGGATCTGAGTTCCGTTATGAAGGTGGTTACTGAAATCGATGTGCCACGCCAGCAGGTTTACATTGAAGCAAAATTTCTGGAGCTTTCGGATGAAGCCATCAAGGACCTGGGAGTCAATTGGCAGGTGTTGGAAGGCTATGGAATTGGGCTCGGTTCACTTAACCGGGCTGTTAAGGACGATATCACAGAGGTTAATGCAAATAGATCTGGCAGTGTTCAGACGGATTCGCGGAGCTCTTCCGATATTATCAACGGAAACAATAGCTCGGTTCAGGCGAACAGCACAGTGGGTGGGTTGTCCAGTGCGGTAGGGGCCAGCAGCGGGCGCGATACCTCTGATTCGATTACCAAAAGCATGGATTACTCAAAGTCGTTAACGAAAAACCGGGATCAGACGATTACGGATGTCCGGACGGCTGTGTTGAGCGCGGATGATTTTCGCGTGGTGTTGAGCGCCTTGCAGCAGATCAACGGGATCTCGGTGGTGTCGAACCCGAAGATTATTGTTGCCAACGAGGAGACCGCGACGATCCATATCGGGCAAAATCAGCCAAACATCAAAGGGACCGTGACGGCAGGTCAGCAGGGGCAGGCGAATTCCACGACCTATGCCCTGGATACCACCAAGCCGTATTTTGAATTCGGCATATCGCTGGAGGTCACGCCGACGATTAATAACCAGAGCAATATCTCGGTGCGGATCTCGCCTACGTTGAGCCGGTATGTCAAGGATCTCGATGCGCCGGATGGCACCAAGTATCCGATTGAAGCCACCAAGAAGATCAGGACCGTATTCAGTTTGGAAAGCGGAAAGACGGCGGCCATCGGCGGTCTGACGGAAACGACCGACCAGGATAAGGTAACAAAAATCCCGTTGTTGGGTGACATTCCCCTGATCGGAAAGCTCCTGTTCACCCACACGCATAAGCAGCATTTGCAGACGGAAACGATCATTTTTGTAACGGTCGGTCTGGCCAATCCCCGCACGGTTCAAAGTGATGCAGGCTTGCCGGAAGAAACGACTTTGAGCCAGCCCCACATGATTAAGACCAAGAAGATGAGGGATCAGCGCAAAGCCGATGCGGTCATAGAGGCAGAAAAAGAAAAGGCCGCCGCCATCAAGCTGGCGAGCAAAACGAAGGCGGCTAGCGCCAAAAATGAACCCACCCCGTGATCGGATTCTCCCTCTCCCTTCAGGGGAGAGGGCGGGGGTGAGGGTGCAGAACGGTGCGAGGGAACAGAGAGAGTAATGATAGTATGATCTTAACCCCCTCGCAACAATCCCGGTATGCCCGGCATTTGACTCTCCCCCAGATCGGGGCTGAAGGCCAGCAAGCCCTTCTGGCATCCAGGGTATTGGTGATCGGGGCCGGCGGTCTGGGTTCGCCGGCGGCCTTGTATCTCGCCGCCGCAGGGGTGGGTAAAATCGGGCTGGTCGATTCTGATGTGGTTGACTTGAGCAATCTTCAACGTCAGATCCTGCATTCAACTCCCGACATCCATCTCCCCAAAGTGGAGTCTGCGACCCGGAAACTGGCCGCCTTGAACCCGG
>JBIKMI010000293.1:0-3558 GCA_044359285.1 Kiritimatiellia bacterium | reverse complement strand
TATATTTTAGATAGCAAAAGCGGCTTTTAAAACACTTTTACGCCCCATTTTTAAACACAACCGATTAACGTCTAGACACTTACTGTGGATAGACCACGTCCCCCCTGCCTCCTACTGAACCGGGACCAGCCTTACCTGCAACCGGCTCCCGCATGCAACGGCGAAACGGGACAAGGTTTCAATTGAAATATTCACACCAGACTCAATCCGTGATACCACGCTCTGCGTCGTATGCATACGCCGGGCCAAGTCAGCCTGAGTAAGGCCTGCCTGCGTTCGAGTTGCCACCATTTGCTGTGCTACTTCATATTCCACGTCAAATTCGTCACTGATCTGCTGAAAGCCAGAATAGGCACGAATCCCCTTAACCTGCGCCTCGTGGGCTGCACGCATCCGGTCCATTACCTTATTTGTCTTCGCCATAGTCACCACCCTCAATTATCCGCTTCATTCGTAGTGCCTGAGAGATCTCCCTCAGGGGTGTCCGTTGCGTCTTCTTCACAAAGGCATGCAAACCGATTACATGATTACCGGTATGATAATAATATATTACCCTCACCTGCCGGCCTCGCCTCAACCGCATTTCAAAAAGTTTCCTGTCAAGTTTCTTACCAAACGGCTCAATCAAAAACCCATCACATTCGATCCGCTCGACCAATTTCACGTACTCGACTTGAATCTCCATCGGCTGGGCCGCGATAAATTCACGAACATTTCGTGTCGCCAAATACTGCTTCCTGCCAACTTTTTCAGTATCGCACATATGCTATATTCCGTCAATTCTCGTGATGCCACCAATAACCCGTGGTATTTTTTGCGAAAGATTCTCACCATATACAATCTGACGGCGATCATATCCATAGTCTTATATTTAATCTAGTAGTGCTTTTATAGTTAGTTTCACATAAACGGTGTTTCTCCTGGGCGATTCAAGACGCCCGCCTCAGAGGGCGGGCCTACAACGGCGAAAGCCTCGTCGTTTCGACTAAGGTGGATGCCGACGTCCCGGCGGCATTTGCCCATGGTTGATCCATCCTGGCCGCTTATGCCGCCGGGACGTCGGCATCCACCAAATCTGAAAACTGGCGAACCCAGCGATCGCTCTCCTCGTATTCCAGGAGCGTCAAGTTTCACAGCGAAAAGTCGTCTATCCCTCCGAGATCACCTTTCGCGCCTTCGCGTGAAAAGTAAATAGTGTCCGCTCAGTTTATTTGGCAGGACACTATATGTCCGGCCCCCTGTGATAATTTTGCCGGCATCATAATAGAAGCAATGGAGGAGAGAATATGGGAGCACCAATCTTTATCGACAGCCTTGTCCTGACCTTGGGGCGGTTTATACGGAAGCGGTACCTGAGGAGTGCCGCGGATGAGGGACGGATGAAAAACAGAATTCCCAAGACCGGGACATCCAACTCCGCCCTCATTACCCTCAGCACCGGGCAGATGTTGCTGCCAGAGATTGGGGCACCCTATCAGTTCTTGAAGTGAGTGGGCATACGTAGCACGAGCAGCGCCTGGCGGTATTTGTCCTGGGCAAACCAAGACGCCCGCCACAGAGGGCGGGCCTAAAAGACCCATGGTCGACATCAGGCCTTTGTAGGCCAGGCCTCAGCGCCTGGCGGCATCCCTAATAAAGAAGCATCGGCACGAAGCCGTACCCGCCCAGATACCGCCGGCACGGCGGTTACTACACCCTGAAATTAAGCACATGCGCATACTTCAGGGCCCCTGCTCCCCCTGTAGTAGCCGCCGTGTCGGCGGCATTTGCACCTGGTTGGTCTTTCCTGGCCGCCGATGCCGCCGGGACGTCGGCATCCACCCGATCGGAGGCCGGCGAACGACCACTTTCCAACTGGGTAATATCCTGAATCCTAAAATCCCCCCCTCCCGGGTTAACGGTGATTGCTTGACGATAGAGAGATGGGAAAATACCTTACAGCGCAAAGAGAGATCAAGATTATGGCCAAACCCATCAAAGAGATATCATCCATCCGTGTGAAGACGTGACCCCGGTGGCCGACCCGGATATTGGCGGAAACAGGGAAGAGTGCCACACCACTTGGGTAAAGGGCTTTTCAATAGAGTGCGGGACCGGACTGCATTAGACGGAGTTGATCCGCTTTTCAGCTGAAGCCAGCCGTGCCATCAACTGCTCGAATGGAGGCGGTTCACTTAGGAACATGGGCCGCATGACCGCATAGTCTTTTGCCAAGGCCGCCTGGCGTCCGGCAGGCGGAGTCAGCCTGAAACTGCCAGGCCGGGCTAACTCATAGTGTGCCCAGCCCCGCGCAAAGAAACGGCTTTTCCAGTCCACCACCCGTTCGGCAAGCGCCCGGTCGGACAGATAACCACTGGCTTCGGGATGGTCCAGGAGACGCACAAAATCGGCATAGTGCCGGGCGTAGCGATCAGGCATGAGCTGGTTTTCCGGCCGGTGGAATTCAGCATGCAGGATGGTGGCCTTCTCCCAAAAACTGCGGGACAATTCAAGCGCGGTGACTTCACAGCGCCAATCGGTAAAAACCGAAGGAAAAACTTCCGCCACCCAGGGCCTGACCGGATGCCGCCCGACGGGCTTTTGATCACTCAACGATCCCAACTCCAATTTCACAACCCGTTGCACATAATTCAGGGTCGTCGTCGTCGTCACGGGAGGATAACTAAAGAACAGGATCGGCGAATGGGCCTGGGGATCCAATGCGTAATTCAGCCATCCGGCGGAGTGAGCCGGTGCGCCCAACGCCTCCCGGATCACAGACTCCAGGAGCGGGGCAATGGTTTTCTCCGTTTTGAGGCAGCACAAGCGCTGCACCTCACCCATGATCTTATCACGTTGAGTGCGACTGGTTTCGCCTTCAAGCGCCTGAGGATCGGCCCCGACAAAGGAGGGCGACACCGACAGGTCCACATCCTCTGAAAACCGGTTGATGGCACCGAAAACCTTGGACAGCGACGTGCCGCCCTTGAACACAAGATGGGGTGCCAGCTCCGGCCGCCCGAAAAGCAAACCCAACAACCAACAGACCCAGAAATCCTTTTCCATGATCACAGGATCGATCGAGCGTTGGGTGGCAGCCTGCTCTAAAGTGAGGGCGCGGCGCTGGGGTGTCAGTCCCAGGAACTGAAGAGCAGGATTCATCTCTTCACCTCCGCCTCATTCCCCGCCAAATCGCGCAAAAAAGGGTGCATCCAGGCCGGTGCCAGCGCCAGGTCCTGCAGGAGTTTGGTACGTTCAGCCGGTGGCAGCGTCTGCCGCAAATGATCCAGGCGCTCCCGCGTGATGTGAGGCAACCCTAAACTTTGCAATGCCTGAATCAATAGCCCGCTCAACCGGCCCGCCGCCGCCATGCGCCGCGGAGAGGTGCGCTTGAGGATCAATTGCATCGGCCCCACATGGATCGTCCTGCTGACACCATCCGTCAGGAGCACAATTTTGGCAGGCACCTGCTCCGAGAGCCCCAGAAGATTAGCCGCATAGACCCCCGTGGGTTGCACGCGTAGCTTATCTTTACCAATCAGGGCTTTCATAACGGCGTCAATGGACGGCCACAATGGA
>JBIKMI010000292.1:0-3559 GCA_044359285.1 Kiritimatiellia bacterium | reverse complement strand
TGTTATCTGGTTGGTGGCGGAACTCATCCTGGAAGCGGCCTGCCCACCATTTATGAATCCGGCCGGATCTCCGCCAACCTGATCTCACGCCGCCACAGGGTCCCTTACGTATCAGCCAACCTGGAAGTCTGAGGGATTGCGCCAGCCGGAGCGGCCGCGGCGCCGCGGGTCACGCGATCTCGGCGAGGAGTTGATCCACACGCCGGCCATACTCCACGTAGTTGCGATATTTGACATCCTCGGATGTTTCGCCCTTGTCTTCGTGGAAGATCACAGAGAGATGCGGCTCGATTGAAATTCCGCCATCATAACCGCGGGCCAGAAGGTCCTTTAGAATTCGCCGTACGTCACCGTCGCCCTCTCCGGCATGGGTGTAGGTGATCTGCTGGGTCGTATCATCCCAAGTTCCGTCCTTGATGTGGACATATGCCACATGGTCCCTTACATGCTCATAGAATTCCCATGCCGACTGACGGGGCCACGGCTTGGATTTGACATAGTCGGGAGTGAACGCCGGATTTCCTGTGTCGAAGACCAGTTTCAGACCCGGGACGTTTTCCAGCATGCGCAGCGTGTAGGTCCAGCCCATACCGCCGTAGTTCATGCAGTTTTCGTGAACCGGTGTGAGGCCGGCATCGGCAAAGAGGCGGACGAATTCCCTCAACCTCCGGAATCGCTCCTGCTCCATCTGGTCGTCCGGGGAACGGTCCTTGAGCACCGCAAAACTCATGATACGGATCAGCTTGGTGCCCAACCGTTGCATCCGGGGGATCGCCCGCTTCGCCTCAGCCAGCGACGAGTCCATGGGCTCGTTGATCGGTTTGGCCCAGTTCGCGATGGCGGAACCGAAACAGTTGATCCTGACGCCCGCCGTCTCGAGTTGGTCCGCCACCCGGTCAAAAACGGCGTCGGGCAGGTCATGGATATTCACGCCATCAATATTGCGGGACTCGATGTTCGTCCAGCCGAGTTCCTGGGTGGCTCGGATCTGGCCTTCAATGCCTTTCGCGGCTTCGTCCGCAAATCCTGTCATGTACATGGGGCTCTCCTTGATTATTTCTGTGCGAGGGTTTCCAGGTAACGGTAGCTTTTGCCGAGCGCCTCAAACGGATCGCCGCCGTAACAGTCATCCTGCTCAACAATGAACCATTCGCATCCGGCGGTCTCGGCGGCCTTGACGATGGCCGGCATGTTCAGGTTGCCGTGGCCAACAGGGGCGAAGGAGGGCTTGTTGTCGATGACCGTGTAATCCTTGAGATGGATCAGGGGCAATCGCCGCTTCAGCTTCCGGCACCAGGCCACGGGATCACCACCGCCATTCTGGATCCAGAACGTATCGATTTCCCCCTGGAGGTTTTGCCGGCGTGTTTTCGCATAGATCCAGTCTAGAACGGGCTTCCCCTCAACCGGTTGCAGTTCCGTCGCGTGGTTGTGGTAGGTCAATACCTGTCCGGCCTTTCTCATTTGCTTGCCGGCCTTGTCGAGCCGGGCCGCAAAATCCAGGACATTCTGGAGCGAGGAAAAGTCAATACCTGCCGGCCAGGGGTAGGCCGTATACTTGCAGTTCAGTTTCTGGAGTCGGTCGATCACCTGGGCGGTCTCGTTGAGGATCTTGTCTGAATTCTCATGAGTGGCGCAACACAGCAGACCTTCCCCAGCCAGGATGCGGTTCAACTCCGATTCCTCGATGGGGCCCATCCCTGAGACCTGCACCGCCTGATAGCCGAGTTGCCTGACCTTTTGAAGGGTTGTGGCGATGTCGGCCGGCGTCTTGAGAAAGTCGCGAAGCGTATAGAGTTGTGCGGCAATTTGATTGATTTTCATGGGTTGTCCTTTCCTGATGTCCTGGTGTTAGTATGATCGGCTGATGTCACCCGCTATCACGGAGCGGGTTTTCTTCACAAATTTTGACTCTTTAATTTTTCGTTTCAAGAGACGCTCATACGCCTGTCCATCCAAAGGCATCTCCACCGTCTTCCCCGTTTCGGAGGAGAACAGCATGGCGTTGCCCATTTCCACGGACTTAATGCCCTCGGCGGCAGGTGCAATGAGGGGCTTTTTCTCTGCAATGGCATCGATGAAGTTTTGCAGGATTTCCCCGTGCTGTCCACCGGCTCCGGAAACGGGGATCTCGACATTCCAGATCTCGGGACGGCCCCACAGGTCGGGAGTGGTTTTCATGAATGTGTTCGTCGACACTTCGTTGCGGGTGAACTTGAAGGAAGGTCCTTCGATGACCACCTTGCCGTATTCTCCGGCGACTTCGAGCCGGTTGGTGCCAGGGGCTTCGCCCGTGGAGGTGATGAAAACGCCGGAGCATCCCGAGTCGTACTCGAAATAGGCCGTTACTTCATCCTCCACCTCGATATCGTGCTTGCGTCCGAACTTGCAGAAGGCGCGGACCCGTTGCGGCATGCCGAACATCCATTGCCAGAGATCGAGGTTGTGCGGACACTGGTTCAGCAGGACGCCGCCGCCTTCCCCGTCCCAGGTGGCGCGCCAGCCACCGGAGGCATAGTACGCCTCGGTCCGGAACCAGTCCGTAATGATCCAGGTGATCCGGTCCAGCTTGCCGAGAGTCCCATCTGCAACCAGTTTTTTCAGCTTCCGGTAGCGGGGATCGGTGCGCTGGTTGAACATGGCGGCAAAGACCTGCTTCCGGTTCTTGTGGGCGGCAATGAGACGCTGGCAGTCGGCTTTGTGCACCGAGATGGGCTTTTCGACCAGCACATGGATGCCCGCCCGCAAAGCATCAGCGCCGACGGTCGTGTGCGCATAATGGGGGGTCACAATCAGGACGGCATCACACACGTTGTCCTTGAGCAGGGTGCGATGGTCGGTATAGGCCGCACAACGGTGTGTAGCTGCCATGGCTTCGGCCCGCCCCTTGTCAATGTCGCAGACGGCGGTGAGCTCAACATTCCTGATGCCAGACAATTTATCCAGATGAAAGCGGCCCATCGTTCCCACGCCAATGACGCCTAATCGCACCTTCTTCATATCCGAATACTCCTTGAGTTTTTATTAATATGTACTATCCTGCCAATTAGATTTCTGTGCTTCATTTGATGCCCAATAATAGTGGAGCGTGATATCCATGGATATAGGTTTAACGGACAAAAACATGCGTAATCTGGCCATAACACACGGATGATGAATAAGCGAATCCAAAAGTATTTAGAGAAGAGTGCGTCATACAGTTCGATGGCCGATCCATTGGATCCTCCGGTTACGATCGTCGGCGCGGTGGTGTCGCGATGGGGGCCAGGTGACCAGTTCCTGAGACTGAAGCGTGACACGCTCTCCCTGAGTCTGGTTACGCTGGGTAATGCTTTTTTCGAGCAGGAGGAACGGCAGGGGTTGGTGGAAAAGGGGCAGATATTCCTGGCCCGCAAGGGCTGTTCGCAGACTTTCCAGACGGGCGATGAAGGGGTCATGCACAAACGGTCCCTGATCATGGAGGGACCTGCGTTGGACATGCTGGTAGGGTCGCTACATCTGGGAGAGGTGGATGTGGTTACGCCGAGGAATGTTCCCAAGGTGGCGAGCCTGTTCCGGG
>JBIKMI010000291.1:0-3575 GCA_044359285.1 Kiritimatiellia bacterium | reverse complement strand
CCCTTCTGGCGGCCCTTTTTCTCCCCAAGACCCCCCTCTTCAACCACCTCATTTTGAACGCCGCCCTCCCCCCGCCAACCAGCGTCGCGCCCACTCAGGGCCCGTCCGTAAAGGTCGGACAGGGCGGGCTCACGCAAACGCGCCTGAATCCAGCGGGAGCCGCCCGGTTTGGCGATCTGCTTCTGAACGTGGTCTCGCGTGGCGAATTTATCGAGTCCGGTGAAAAAATCGTGATTGCCGAAGTCCGGGGAAACCGCATAATCGTGGAGCGTCTGAAAAACGCCTGAACAAGGGAGCTTTTGAAATGGATAGCACAACCTGGTTGATTGCATTGCTACTGGTGGGAACCATTCTGATCGGGGTCGAGATCTTCATCCCCGGTGCCGTAGCCGGAACCATCGGGGGAGCCGCCCTGATTGTCGCCGTGATCGTCGCCTTCGACATCAGCCCCACCTGCGGGTTCTACGTCCTCTTCGGTGTCTTTATCCTGGTGACGCTGACCACCCTCGCCTGGATCAAACTGTTCCCGAAATCCAGCATCGGCCAGAAGATGACGCTGTCGATCGATGGCAAAGGCTTCAAAGCGCCCGATCCCCATCAGGCCTTGCTGGGCAAAACCGGTGTCACCCAGTCGGAACTCCGGCCGGCAGGCTATGCCGTCATCGACGGGAAGCGGATTGACGTGGTTTCTGAAGGGGGCATTGTGGATGCGCAGACGTCCATCAAGGTCATCAAAGTCGAAGGAACCCGGGTGGTGGTGCGAAGGATTGAGTCATGAAGTGGCGGTCGCTCCTGATCCTGTTGTGGCTCACCCTTGCCGTCCGGGCACAGGCCATTGAGTTCCGGGAAACCGATACCTATACGCTTCAGGAAAACCAGATCCTCTCCAATGAACTCTGGGTCCAGGCCCGCACCATCACGCTGGCGGGGACGGCCCATGAGGATTGCTTTACCCTGGCGGACAGCATGGGGGCGCACCCAACCACCAATCTCCCCACGCTCCGGCTCTCCGGCGTGTTCCAGAGCGATCTCTGGGGTTTTGGCGAAACCGTGGAACTCTCCGGCACCGTCTCCAACAATGCCCGGCTGGCCGCCTCCAAAACCCTCATGCTCACCTGTCCCGTGGGCCGCAATTTAATGGCCTTTGCTCCGACGATCAGCCTGGGTGAGACCTCCCGTGTTCAGGGAAGCGCCCTGCTCGCCGGACAGGATGTCATCCTGAGCGGAACCATTCACGGCCGCACCACGGTTTACGCGAACAAGGTCACCCTGACGGGCACGTTCGAGAGCGACCTGCATGTCACGGCCGACGACATCACGGTCATGCCCGGCACAGTGATCAAAGGGGATTTCTTTTACCTGATGGACGGGGATCTCGTCCTGGATTCCGGCGTTCAGCTGGGCGGCAAAATGATCAAACAGGACAGCCCTGTCCCCACCCCCGTCAACCCCGCATCGACCCTGATGCTCCAGCTCACCCTGCTCTGCGGCGCCATCATGGTGGGCATGGCCTTTGTTTCCCTCATGCCCGGCATTGCCGCCCTCAGCGTCCATAAGCTGACCGAATCCGCCTGGCGCTGCCTGTTGTTCGGCTTCATCACCTTTGCCCTGGCGCCCCTGATTGCCATCTTCCTGATCTTCACCGTCGCCGGCATCCCCTTGAGCATCATTTTGGCCCTGGCCTATCTGATCCTGATCTATGTCAGCAAAATTATCGTGGGCCTGTTTGTCGGCCATCTCATCATCCGCAAACGCACGCCCGTTGCGCCCAATCTGCTTTTTCCAGTCATGTCGCTGGGCCTGCTGGCACTCTATGCGGCCACGAACCTGCCGTTTCCGTTTGACATTACGTTCTGGTTCGCTATTACTTTATGCGGAATGGGCGCGTTGGTCAGTGCCATCCTGGATCGACGGACACCTGTACTGGTCTCCTGTTCGATGGAGGGAAGCACCCAGCCCCCACCGCTCCCGGGTGCAAAACCGCCGGAGCCCAGATAATTTTTTATGTATGTGAAGTAAACAGAATCGGGAAGGAATCATTATGCAGAATATAGCGGGAATCATTGTTATCTTAATCGCCGTTGTCTCACTCATTGTGCTGGGCGTATTTTTCTACTTCATCAAGGTCTGGGTCCGCGCCCTGATGTCCGGTGCCCGCGTTCCCATCCTCTCGCTCGTCGGCATGAAGCTCCGGCACGTCCCCCCCACCCTGATCGTGGACGCCCGCATCCGGGTGATCAAGGCGGGCATGACGCTCTCTTCCGACCTGATTGAAGCCCATTACCTGGCCGGGGGTGACGTTATTAACGTCGTCAACGGGCTGATTGCCGCGGATAAAGCCGGCATTGAACTGACCTTCCAGCAGGCGGCTGCCATCAATCTGGCCGGTCGCGATGTCCAGGAAGCCGTTCGTACCAGCGTAATCCCCAAGGTGATTGACTGCCCTGATCCCCAGAAAAGCCAGGTATCCATGCTGGACGCGGTGGCACGTGACGGGATCCGGATGCTGGTCAAAGCCCGCGTCACAGTGCGCACGAATCTGAATCAACTGGTCGGCGGCGCCGGGGAAGACACCATCATCGCCCGTGTCGGACAAGGCATTGTCAGCGCCATCGGCTCCTCAGCCACCTACAAGGCGGTTCTGGAAAATCCGGACGCCATCAGCCGCCGGGTACTGTCCAGCGGGCTGGATTCACAAACGGCCTTCGAAATCGTCTCGATCGATATCGCCGATATCAGCGTGGCCGGAACCGGCGCCAAGGATGTGGCCAACGTCGGCGCCATGCTGGAGACCGAACGCGCCGAGGCGGACAAGAAATTACGCCAGGCTGAAGCCGAAGGCCGTCGTGCTATGGCAGTCGCCCGGGAACAGGAAATGCGCGCGCTGGTCCAGGAAATGCAAGCCCGCGTGGTCGAGGCTCAGGCGGAAGTTCCCCGCGCCATGGCGGAAGCCTTCCGCAAGGGTAACCTCGGCGTCATGGACTTCTACCGGATGCAGAACATCCAGTCCGACACCGACATGCGCAAAACCATTGCCGGCGAACCGAACGACCAACAGCATAAGCCCGTTCAACCGTAACCTTGGCGTCCCGAAGGTCCGCCAAGGCTGTAGCGGTTTAGGCTGTAGGCTGTTAGGTGAAACAATAGAAAGCAGTTTTTAGAATTTCAGAAATGCTTTAGAGTGGAAACAAACAGAAATACATGAATTTCCTAACAGTCTACAGCCTAAAAGCCTGAGTCCTATGTAGCCAAATATGAGCTCATTTTTAATAGCTGCCTCGGACATGGACATGATCATCGGGATCATCGCCGTGGTCGGTTGGATTCTGGCTCAGATCTTCGGCAGAAAAAAAGGGGATCCCTCCCGGCAGGAGGAATCCCCGTCGCAACCAGGCACGCCACTTGACCCTCGTGATGAGTTGCGGAAATTCTTTGAGGAGCTCGAGAAATCGCCCCCACCTCAAGCACCGCCCCCGCCCGTGCCCCCCCCCGTGCGCCAAAACGTGCAACGCGAAAGGCCGGTCCCCCGCAGCCCTGAGCCCCGGCCGGAGACCCGCTCCTCTCAAAATCGCCCG
>JBIKMI010000052.1:0-13107 GCA_044359285.1 Kiritimatiellia bacterium | reverse complement strand
AGAGTCGGTGTCGGCAGCACTAAGGCTGGCGCCTCCTCTGCGGCAACACCCGTTATCTTTGCCAGCAACACCTTGGCCCCACCCTTCCAGAGAACGATCACCGGCAATCTTCCCGCCACGACCTCCACCACGGTGGCGTAAATGGTTGGGCAGCACAACACCCCCACGGCGCCATCGGCTAGAAACGAGAGCACCTGCTCACTCGCGACTCGAGGCTCGGAAGAGATCTTCATAATCCCCACCCGGTAATCGGCCGCAACGAACACCGATACCTGGTCAGGAAGCAGTGCGAAGGATTCGGTCGGACTGGATGCGGAGAAGATGAGGCCAATCAGGGGGCGTTTTTGCGCGACCACGGGTACAGGAGAAACCCCTGCCGGGGCGACAGACGGTCGCTTCGGAACGCCTCGCCCAAGCGCAACATCCCGGGCTAACTGATGAGGTTGATACCCCATCTGGCTGGCAAGATTCCGGATGCGGACTTGCGTATCTTTACGGATTCTAACCCTGTCACCCTTCCCGTTGAGGACCAGCGAAACAGTGGAATCGGCCACTCCAGCCGCCTTTGCGATATCAGATATTAAAACGACACTACTCATGCTAAAGCTTATTACATAGGCTTTAGCAAAATTTCAAGCTACATGTTCCCGTATTGTTCATCCGTCACACCACCTTACTATTATCCATAAGTCGAAAGTAAGACTTCACCACTATTAATCCGGCCATTAAATAGTAGCGGAAATCAAGATTCACCACCCGCCGAGTACGGCTTGAGACACGAAGACTCAGAGAAGATAAAACCTAGGACAGAGAATGGCGTTTATTTTCTCCACATGTACTCGTGTGGAAAAATTAACGCCACATTTATGTTTTTCTCGGTGCCTCCGAGCCTCTAGCCTGGTACTCCAGGCGGGTGGTGAAGTCCCTCTTTTCGGCGGTACTTGTGGGTAATAGAAAGGTCACACCACCCGTCAATGTGAGCCCCAGATTGACTCTCCCCACCAAAACGAATAGTGTGTTGAGTTCATTCAAGAAAGGACTCTGAAGTCGTATGACGACACAGTTAATTGCAGCACGAAAAGGGATCATTACCGGGATCATGGAAACCGTAGCCCGCTTCGAGGGCGTGCCGGCCACCTTGGTCCGTGATGAAATTGCGTCAGGCCGGGCCGTTTTGCCTGCCAATCCCGCCCACCCCATGGCAAAGCCCGCCATTGCCGGCCGCGCCTTCCGCACCAAGGTAAACGCCAACCTGGGCCGCTCCACTGAGCGGTCTGAATCCGGCGAAGAACTATGCAAGCTGGGTATTGCCCTGAAGGCGGGCGCCGACTTCGTCATGGACCTGAGCGTCGGTGACGACCTGCCCGCCATCCGGCAGGGCATGCTCAAGGCGAGCCCGGTTCCGCTGGGGACCGTTCCCATGTATGAGGCGATCTCCCGCATGAATGGCAAGGCCATGGATCTCACCGCCGAGGTTCTGATCCAGGTGATCAAGGAACAGGCGGAACAGGGGGTTGACTTCATGACACTCCATGCCGGCCTGCTCAGGCACCATGTCCCCCTGGCCCTGAAACGCAAATTGGGCATTGTCAGCCGGGGCGGCTCGCTCCTGGCCGAGTGGATGATGGTCCACAAAAAGGAAAACCCTCTTTTCACCCACTGGGACGAGATCATCGAGATCTGCCGCAAACATGATGTCACCGTTTCACTTGGCGACGGCCTGCGCCCGGGCTGTCTGGCGGATGCCAGTGATGAGGCCCAGTTTGCCGAACTCGACACCCTGGCAGAACTGGTGAACTGGTGCCGGCGGGACGGGGTCCAGGTCATGGTGGAAGGGCCGGGCCATGTCCCGTTCAATCAGATCCAGTCCAATATGGAGCGTCAGCAGAAAGTTTGCGATGGGGCCCCCTTCTATGTGCTGGGCCCGGTTGTCACTGATATCGCTCCCGGCTACGACCACATCACCTCCGCCATCGGCGCCACCTCCGCCGCCTATTATGGCGCCTGCCTGCTCTGCTATGTGACGCCTGCCGAGCATCTGGGCCTCCCTACCGGTGAAGAGGTGCATCAGGGCGTGATCGCCTACCGCATCGCCGCGCATGCGGCCGATGTCGCCCGTGGTTTGCCAGGTGCCCGCGTCGTGGATGATGCCATGGCGGATGCCCGGTTCGCCTTTAACTGGAAGCGCCAGTTCGAACTCTCGCTGGATCCGGAGCATGCCCGGAAGCGGTATGAACAAACCCGGGTCTGCAAGGAGAGCGAAGCCGATCACTGCTCCATGTGCGGGCCTGATTTCTGTGCCATGCGCACAAGCAAGCGACTCTATGATCACAAAGCCGATTGATCAGCTTCTTGAGGTGATGCGCAAACTGCGGGATCCTGAAAAAGGGTGCCCGTGGGACCGCGAACAGAACCTGGAATCGCTCAAACCATTCCTGATCGAGGAATGTTACGAGTTGATTGACGCCATTGATTCCGGCGACGTGGCGAAGCACAAGGATGAACTGGGCGATATGCTGCTCCAGGTCGTCTTTCAGGTTCAGCTCCGCCAGGAAAAGGGGGAGTTCGGGTTTGACGATATCTGCAACGGCCTGATCGAAAAAATGGTCCGCCGCCACCCGCATGTCTTCGGCGACACCACCGTCACCGGCTCCAAGGATGTGCTAACCCAATGGGAGCAGATCAAGAACAAGGAGAAGAAAACAGGCAAACGCTCCGTGGTGGAGGGCGTCCCCAATCACCTTCCCGCCCTGATGAAAGCGCACCAGGTTCAGAGCCGGGCGGCGCGCGTGGGCTTTGACTGGTCCGCCATTCATGACGTGATGGCCAAAGTGGAAGAAGAACTGGAAGAGACCAAGGAGGCGATGCGGTCGGGCAATAAGGAAGAGATTGCCGAGGAGATCGGGGACCTGCTCTTTTCCGTCGTCAACCTCAGCCGCTTCCAGAAATTGCATGCGGAAGAGCTGCTGGCCGCCACCGTCCGAAAATTCTCACGCCGGTTCCAGGCCGTTGAAGCCCGTGTCCATGCCGCCGGGAAACAGATGACCGACTGCACCCTGGCAGAACTGGATGGATTCTGGGACCTGGTTAAAAGCGAAGAGAAGTCCATCAAGGACGTGGACCCATCATCGCTGCCAAACAAGGCGACACCGCTATTCCCATAACCGTCGCCAGTGCCGCAAATTTACGCATCACTCCAACTCCTCTTCATGGTTTTTATATAATCAAAGGTATTAGTCCTAACGCCCATATTGATTTCTATCAACCGCAGACATTTTTTGTTTGCAATCCGGCTGACTCTCATCTTATTGTCCGGCACACAAAATAAAGGAGATAACTGTTATGGCATCGTTGGATTTCAAGGCCCCGGTGGTTAAAGAGCAGGAAGATGCGGCAGTGGTTGCTTATAACACCCAGCTAGGTGTGTGGTTGTTTCTGGTGTATGTCCTTGTGTACGGCGGGTTTGTAGCGCTGAGTGCATTCAAGCACGAGTTGATGTCCCAGCCGTTCATTGCGGGAGTAAGTCTCGCCATTGTTTACGGGTTCTCCCTGATCTTGGTGGCATTGATCCTGGCGCTTGTCTACATGAAATTATGCCGCAAAACCTCTAAATAGGATCCCTATACCATGATTTACGAAACCTCTTTGATGGCGATTCTTATTTTCATGCTTTTCGCCGGTGCAGTGATTGGCATCAGCTTCTATCTAGGGCGCAAGGCAAAATCCGCTTCCGGTTATTTTGCGGCTGGCGGAGGAATTCATTGGGCGGTGAACGGCGTGGCGTTTGCAGGGGATTACCTCTCCGCCGCCTCGTTCCTGGGAATTTGCGGCATGATCTCCTTCTTTGGATTCGATGGGTTCCTGTACTCGATCGGATATCTGGCAGGCTGGATTGTGGCGCTGTTCATCATTGCCGAGCCGCTGAAACGACTGGGCCGGTACACCTTTGCGGATGCGCTGGACAATAAGTTCAACTCTCGTGGCATCAAGCTAGCCGCCGCGATCAGCACCCTGGTGGTAAGTTGTTTCTACCTGATCCCCCAGATGGTCGGGGCCGGTGCGCTCGTCCAGCCTCTGCTGGGCCTGCCGCACTATGTCGGCGTGATCGGCGTCGGCTGTATTGTGACGCTGATCGTGATGACGGCAGGAATGGTGTCAACCACCTGGGTTCAGTTCATCAAGGGAAGTCTGCTGGTGCTGCTTTGCACGGTTATCACCATTCTGCTCCTGATGAAAGGGGTGACGACCAAGCCGACGGATTCCAGCGGCAAGCCGCAGCATATTGCGGCGCGGGACGTAGCAATGGATCAGCTCGCCGGAACCGTGTTGCCTGAGGAAGGCGCCTGGGCTGGAAAACCGTATGTTCGTGTCCGGGATGCGGCGGGCATCGTCAGTGTATGGCGCAAAGAAGCGAATGGCACGGTCTCTGAAACCCAGACGCTCACCGTCAATAAAGACGGCAAGAAACTGGCCAATGGCAAGCCCCGGGGAACAAAAGAGGGTGAAGCCGATCTGTATCCCGTCGGTTACGCCTCCAAACTTCCTGATAATGCCGAAAAAACCGGGAGTGTCACCCCTTTTGGCTTCCTGCGCACGATGCAGAACAGTGAAGTGATCCTCTGGAATAATGATAAAATTACGGAAGCGGGCGGGACAACGACGGTGTATTACCAGAAGCCGACCGCCGGCAGGGATTTCATGTCGCCCGGCTCCAGTCCCACCTTCAAGAAGGTGCGGAGCGAGAAGCTGTTTGACAAACTTGACTTCCTGTCATTGATGCTGGCCTTATTCTGCGGGACCGCGTCCCTGCCGCATATCCTGATCCGGTATTACACGGTGAAAGATCAGCTCAGTGCCCGCAAGAGTACGGTCATGGGGATTGCCGTCATCGGCTTTTTCTATGTATTAACCCTGTTCCTTGGGCTCGGGGCGATGACCAGTGGCGCGCTGGATGTGACGGATTCCAACATGAGCGCCCCGTTGTTGGCGCGCAGCATCAACGAGTTCCTGTTCGCGATTATCTCCGCCGTGGCCTTCACGACGGTGCTGGGAACCGTCAGCGGTTTGATTATGGCCGCCAGCGGCGCGGTGGCGCATGACCTGATGACCAACTTCCTGAAGATCGAAATGAATGATTTCCAGAAAGTGCGGGCCGCCAAAACCGCCGCGTTGTGTGTCGGGATCGTGGCCATTGTCCTGGGGATCCTCTTCTCGAAGATGAATGTCAACTTCCTGGTCGGATGGGCCTTCAATATCGCGGCTTCGGCGAATTTGCCGGCGCTGGTGATGCTGTTGTTCTGGAAGGGCACCACCAAGCAGGGCATCACAGCGGCCATCGTGGTGGGCATGCTGAGCTCACTGGGCTGGATCCTGATGAGTGCGCAGGCTTACAAGGATGTGTATGGTCTGGATCCGGCCACGGCGATCGTGCCGTTCAGCCAGCCGGCCATTATCACGATTCCGCTGGGCTTCATCGTGCTGGTGGTGGTGTCGTTGTTGACCCGCTCCAGGCAGGAGAAGGCGCTCGCGCCTGCCTGACCTCCGAAGGGGTCATTGGAAGGGTCGGCGGCCGCGCCGACCCTTTTTAGCGGCGAACCGTCAGCAGTTTTTTTTCATCCGTATCCCACAGCACGAATTCGTGCTGGAATCCGGGCAGGTCGCTCCCGACGCTTACAAAGCGGGTGCCTTCCACGGTCACCGCATGAGGGCGATGGAAATGACCAAAGGCCCAGCCATCGGGCCGGTATTCCAGATCTTTCCAGAGTTTTTGCAGTTCGATTTCCCCGCAATCCTTTTCAGGTCCCGGATCGAAGCCGGCATCAACAATATGCTCCCTGACCCCCTGCGCCAGGTCGGCGGCCCCGTGCATCCCGATGCCGATACCGGCGGGACAGGAATGGGTAATGATCAGCCGGGGCCGTTCTCGATTGAAAAGCGTAACAGCCTGATGGCGTTGCTGGCGAAGCAGGTAATTGGGAAACCGGCTGAGCAGGTTGTGCTGTTGGGGCCGGTCCACATGCAGCGCTCCGCCTAGAAACCCGATGACAGAATTTTCGAAGCGGGCCAGCGAGGGGCGTGGCTGGTAAATCAGATTGGCTTCGTCTTTCCAATGACGAGCCGCCCCGGTCAATAACGCCCGCCGCAGCCAGGCATGATCCTCATGATTGCCGTCAATCACATGGAGCGGCACGGGAAAGCGGATCCGTTCATCACGCAGTTGCGCCATGACGGTCCTATAGAAACCGAAATCCCCCACCTGGATGGCGGCACGAATGCCGTAGAGCGATTGGATTTCCCGCAAGGCCCCGGCCAGTTCCCGGTGTTTTCCGTGCACATCACCGACAATCAGGATACGCATCGGGCCGCTCCCGGGGTTCGAGGCACAGAGAAGGAAACGGGGTGGCTCATATGGTACGGGCGAAATCGGTTTCGAGTCGGGCCTGAAATACGGCCATATCGGCAAACACTTTCTTGAGGAACGAGTGTTCAAGCTGGGTCAATTCCGTTAGCGTGATGTAGTTGTCGGGGGCGGTGCCGCGGGCCACCTGGTCGGCCTGATGAGCCAGGCGCATTTGCATCAGAACGGTATAGGTCTGAACCAGCTCGTTATGGCTGGAGGGAACCAGGATGCCCTGGTCGCGGAGCCGTGCCAATCGCTCAAGGGTATTCGTCTCGGCAAGGTGATGGCGTAGCGCGTACATCCGGGCAAAATTCACCAGGGGGATAATCGCATTTTTGATATTGAAGGTGGACGGATGCTCCCCACCGGATTCAAGCAGGATGTTGCCGAAGATGCCACGGGGGGGCTTGAACTGCAGGGTGCTTTGAGCCAAATGGAAGAAAAAAACAGGATTGCCATCCTGGAGCAACGTTTCCAAATGCTGACGCAGGCGGATCACGTGCCCGGCATCGCCATGGACACAGCGGAAATCGAAAAAGATATTTACATCGAGCAGGTTCTGGGGCTCGGCAGCGGTGACGCAGGCGGTGAAATAGTCCTGCCAGCGGCTCGCTGGCTGACACCATTTCGGGTTGCAGGCCATGGTTTCGCCCCGGCACCGCCGATAACCGGCCACGTCCAGACCGTTGCAAATCCTCTCACCAAGCCGCAAGAAATACGCCTGGACGGCTTCCGCCTGATCTGGTGGCACATCGGAATAGATGAGGGCATTGTCCTGATCGGTGGCCAGGGTTTGTTCGCCGCGTGCCACACTGCCAAGCGCGAGAAAGGCGTAGGAGGTGGGGGGAGGGCCAAGCTCAGCCTCCGCGAGACCGAGCAAACGGATGGTGATCGCGTCGGCCACAGTGGACATGATGCGGGTGATATGTTCCATGCGGGTTCCCGCATCCAGTAGCGCCTTGACCAGGAAGGGGAGTTTCTGGTTGGAATCGCGAAGTTCCTCGGTGGTGCGGGCCTGTTCGATTTCACTCAGCAGGAGCCCCACCGCATGACGTTGGGCGTGGAGAATATCGCTGCTCGAAAGAATCCCGCGCGTGACGCCGCGCTCGTCTGTGACCACCAGGTGTTGGATATCCTGCTCCTGCATCAGACGGGCAGCTTCGAACAGGAGCGCGTGTTCCGGCAGTCGGACCAGTGGAGCGCTCATGATGGAGGCGACGGACAGGGTGAGGTCGCATTTGGACGCCAGCACGCGATCCAGCAGATCGCGCAGGGTGACAATGCCCACCGGCTCTCCGGAGGGGGCGGTGACCAGGATGGCACTGGCCTTGGCTCGTGACATGGTGATGGCCGCCTTGTGAATCGGAGTGTCCAGAGGACAGGAGAGCGAGCAGAGTGGCGACGCCTTCACGGGGCGCATCGTCAGGGGCAGGGTGTTCTGTAATTCGGCCAGTAGACGGTTGAGGGTTTCCTCCGTTTTCTTGTGGGCGGTCACATCTTTCAGTGATAATACCTGCCCGCTCCGCTCCCCGATCTGAACCGGAGCGGACGTCAGCAGGATGTCCGCCGTCTGTCCGTCCTTGCTCATCAGTCGTGCATGCTGGTTGTTGACGGGTTCGATGAGTTGATGCAGCGGCAGGTCCAGAAGCTCCTTTTCAGTATAACCTAGACGCTGGAGAAGGGTTTTGTTGGCGTAGACGGGGCGATCCTCGAGGATCATCAAGACTCCCTCGGTGGTGCCTTCAATGAGGAGCCGATACTTCTCTTCCGAGGCACGCAGGGAGGCTTCAGCTTGCTGGCGCCGCCGCTCGATGCTCAGGCCCTGATTGGCAATATAGGCCAGCAGGCAGCCAATGACCAGTGAGAGGCCCATGGAGAGGAGGAGCACATGGCGGGTGACCCGGGCGACTTCAGTCCGGACATCCTCAAGGTAGATTCCGGTCCCAATGATCCAGCCCCAGGGGGCGAAGCCCTTGACGTAGGAAAGCTTGGGGGCCACGCGGTGTTCGTCATCTTTCCATTGCCAGAGATAATCGGTATAGCCTTCACCCCGGGCGCGGACGAGCGCGGCAAATTCGACAAAAAGCTTTTTGCCGGCCGGGTCAGCGTATTGGGAAAGATCCCGGCCATTGAGTTCAAGCCGGTAGGGATGCATGATCATGCGGGGCTGGCTGTCGGTGATCCAGAAGTAATCCTTGGCCTCGTCCCCATAACGCAGGCGCTGGATACGCGCGATGGCGGCCTGCTGGGCCGCATCGCGGGTGAGGGTGCCACGCTGCTCCTGCTCGTGCAGGGCGACCAGTTCACTCCAGGCCGTCTGGGTGAGCTCGCGGATCATTTCCTTTTTCCGGTCCACGATGGTGCGCTTCATGGCGGGGATGACCAGGGCGAAAATCAGACTGAGGAAAATAATGAAGGTCAGAATCACCGGGGACATGATATGCAGCATGAAGTGCCGCCATTGCAGCCGGGTGCGGGTCTCCTGTTCAATGGATGTCAACATGCCTGTCATCATAGTCAAACCCCGGCCGGCAATCAATCAGCAACCCAGAGGAGGCCGGGACTGGGATTCCGGGCCTTGGGATTACTTGACATCATCTACCTCTATCGGCAACATGAGTGAAATTTCATTGAAAAACCGATATTCCCGGCCGTCTATCCCTATGAGCGTAAAATTTAAAGATTATTATGAAATTCTTGGTATTCCGCGCACGACTAGTGCGGAGGAGATCAAGAAAACCTACCGCAAGCTGGCGCGTAAATATCATCCCGACTTGAACAAGAGTGCGGGTGCCGAAGCCCGTTTCAAGGAGATCGGCGAGGCGTATGAAGTGTTGAGCGACCCGGCTAAACGTGGCCGTTACGACCAGTTGGGAAGAAACTGGCAGTCCGGCCAGGACTTCCGCCCCCCCACGGGCAGCCCCTTTGACTTTGGCGGTGCTCCGGGCGGTGGCGGCCGCGGCTTCCATGGCCAGGATATGGGCGAGTTCAGTGATTTCTTTGAAATGCTGTTCGGCCAGAGCCGGGGTGGTAGCCGCCCTTCGCGCGGTGCTTCTCAAAACATGTGGGGGACCGGCGAGGAATTTCCGGCCCAGGGACAGGATCACGAAGCAGAGATCTCGATTACGCTTGAGGAGGCCTGCCACGGCAGCACCAAGAGCATCAGCCTGCAAACCGCCCATCAGGATCCCCGGTCCCGCACGCAGGCCCAGACGAAGACCTATCAGGTCAAAATTCCCGCCGGCATCAGCGAGGGGGCACGGATCCGGCTGGCAGGACAGGGCGGAACCGGACCCGGCGGGGGAGCGGCCGGCGACCTCTATTTGACCATCCACATCGCCCCCCACCCCATCTTCCGGATTGAAGGCAATAATTTGGAGATTGATAGCCTGCTGACGCCCTGGGAGGCGGCGCTGGGCGCGAAAGTCGCGATTCCCACCCTGCAGGGGCAGGCCTTTATCACCATCCCCCCGGGAACAGAATCCGGTCAACGTCTCCGCCTGCGCGGCAAGGGCCTGCCTCAAAAACGGGGTGTGGAGCCCGGTGACCTCGTGGCCATCATCCGGATTGTGGTGCCCAAGCACCTGACCGCCCGGGAGCGCGAACTCTTTGAGGAGCTGGCCAAGGTTTCCGCGTTCACCCCCCGTGGGTAAGAGAAAGTACTATTAAGATCAGGAAAGGACCCCAATGAGCATCACCGAAACCCTTGCCACATTTGACCCGGGCCTCTATCTGTACCTGACCGTGCTTGTATTCTGGTTCGGCGCCTGCATGGGGAGCTTTCTCAACGTCTGTATCTACCGGATTCCCCGCGAGGAATCGGTGATCAGCCCCGGCTCGCACTGTCCCCACTGTAATACCGGGATCCATTGGTACGACAATATTCCGCTGGTCAGCTTCTGTGTGCTGCGGGCCCGCTGCCGGAGTTGCAAGGCGTCCATTTCGCCGCGCTATGTCATCGTGGAAACCCTGATTGCGGTGCTCTTCGTGCTGGTCTGGCTGAAGGCCAGTCCCACCCCGGCCCTCGCCATGACGCCTCTTTATGCCTTCGCCCTCATCCCCATCTTCTGGCTGGCGGTATTCGGCCTGGCGCTGGGCACCTTTGTGGATCTTGAGCACATGATCATCCCGGACCGGGTATCGCTGGGTGGCATCGTGCTGGGGCTGGGGTTCAGCACGCTGGTGCCGGCCATGCAAGGCCAGCCGGATGCGTATGGTGGCTTTGTCTCGTCCCTGCTCGGCGCCTCCCTGGGGGTCGGGTTGTTATGGGCGATTGCGGTGCTGGGCAAACTGGCTTTTCGCAAAGATGCCATGGGGATGGGCGACGTCAAACTCATGGGTGCCATTGGCGCCTTTCTGGGGTGGCCGGCCGTGGTCTTCACCCTGATGGCCTCCTCGTTTCTGGGGGCAGGCTTCGGGATTTCGATGATTCTGGCGGGCAAAAAGGAGATGCAAAGCCGCATCCCGTTCGGTCCCTACATCGCGGCCGCCGCCCTGGTGTGGATGTTATGGGGCCCCACCCTGTGGCGCGCCTACCTGAACTGGATGATGCCCCCTCTTTAAATGAATGAAACTTCACATGTCGTGGTGACCACGACCTCCGAATCGGAAGATCTGGCGATCAAGCTGGCTGGTCAGATCACCTCCGCCCGGCTGGCTGCCTGCGTTCAGTTCTGGCCGATCCGGAGCGTCTACTGGTGGCAGGGGAAAATGGAGTCGGGCGCGGAGTTTATCCTGCAATGCAAGACGCGCGCCAGCCTGGCCCCTGCCCTTCGGGACTTCATCCGCGCCCATCATCCCTACGAAGTCCCCGAAATCATCGTGACGCCGATCCTGGACGCCGCCCCCTCCTACCTCGCCTGGATTGACCAGGAAACCTCGCGCCACGATTGACTTTTCGGGTGCCGCCCGCTAGATAAGGGGGTTTGCAGAACGGGGTTGATGGTGGCTAGCAGGTATCAGGTTATGGATAAAGCGCATTTCAAACAATCAGTGGGGCTGGTGGAGACGAAACTGGCCTCTATTTCGCTGCCACCGGAGGGGCTCACGCTCGACAACGGGGAGACGCTGCCTGAACTGACCATTGCCTACGAGACCTATGGCCAGCTTAATCAAGCGCAGGACAACGTGATCTTCCTCTGCCATGCGCTGACAGGCGATGCCCATGTCGCCGGCTATCACTCCGACGACCCGAAATCCCAGGGCTGGTGGGAGGCCATGATCGGGCCCGGGAAAGGAATTGATACCAATCGCTTCCACGTCATTTGCGCCAATATCCTGGGCGGGTGCAAGGGTACCACCGGCCCCGGCTCCATCAATCCCGCCACCGGCACCCCGTATGGGGCCACCTTCCCGAACATCACCATCGGCGACATTGTCCACGCGCATTATCTGCTACTGACCCATCTCGGGATTGAACGGCTTTATGCGGTGATCGGCGGCTCCTTTGGCGGCATGCAGGTTCTGGAATGGAGCATCCGCTATCCCGATATGCCCGAGCGGTGCATCTGCCTCGCCTCCGCCGCCTCCCTCTCCTCCCAGGCCCTGGCGTTTGATATCGTGAGCCGCGAGGTGATCACCAGCGACCCCGGCTGGGCCGAAGGGAATTACTACGGAACCGGAACGCAACCGAGCAACGGCCTGGCGGCCGCGCGCATGCTGGGCCACATCACCTACCTCTCGCCCGAAATCATGACCCTTAAATTCGGGCGGAAGAAAAAGGAGCTTCCTGCCGGGCAACGCTTCCATACCCGTTTTGAGGTGGAAAGCTACCTCCAGTATCAAGGCGAGAAATTTGTCGAACGCTTCGACTCCAACTCCTACCTGCATATCACGCAGGCCATGGATAACTACGACCTGACCGAAGCGTATGGAAGCCTCAAGAACGCCTTTAAGAACGTCAAAACCCGCTTTCTGATTGTCGCCCTGAGTTCCGACTGGCTGTTCCCGCCGGAACAGTCGCTGGAAATCGCCTCGGCCTTGCTCCAAATCGGAAAGCCGGTCTCCTACTGCCTGATCAGTGCCCCTTACGGGCATGATGCCTTTCTGGTAGACACCGAGCAAACCTCCAAGCTCCTCTGTACCTTCCTGGGCGGCTGCGCCCAATGCACCTCGCCCGCCCTGGTGCGCAAACACGATGATTACGACCGGATCGCCTCCCTGATCGCACCCGGATCGCGTGTACTTGATTTGGGGTGTGGCGATGGCGCGCTCCTTTCCCTGCTCACAACCCACCGGCAAACCACCGGCACAGGGGTGGATATTGAACTGGGCCGGCTCATCGCCGCCATGGGAAGGAATCTCGATGTCTTCCATAGCGACATTGACCAGAAGCTCGACATGATTCCTGATCAGGCCTATGACTTTGTGGTGTTGAGCCAGACCCTCCAGGTCGTCCGGCATCCCCGCGAAGTGCTCCATGAAATGCTCCGGGTCGCCCGCGAAGGCATTGTCAGTTTTCCCAATTTCGCCAACTGGCATAACCGGCTCAGACTGGGCCTGTCCGGCCGGATGCCCAAGGCGGAGTCGCTTCCTTACGAATGGTACGACACCCCCAATATTCACCTGACCACCTGGCAGGACTTCCTGCAGCTATGCCGCAAGGATAATATCCGGATCAAGCAGGTGATCCCACTGGCCGAACGGCCGCTCAGCAAGCTGTTGATTGCGGCCGGACTTCAGAATCTCGGCGCCGAGCGAATCCTGGT
>JBIKMI010000001.1:0-42038 GCA_044359285.1 Kiritimatiellia bacterium | reverse complement strand
GTGCCGTAAGGGGATTGGGGGGGCGATGATTCTGCATGACCTGACTTCAAGCGAAATGGCGGCCGTGGAAGCCATTGGCGTCCCGATGAAGGCGGGGGCCGGGGAGGCGCTGATCAGGGAGGGTGAAGCAGGATCCTCCTTTTTCCTGGTCCTGAATGGCCGTGTGGAAGTGCGCAAGAGTATCGGCCCCGATAAGCATAAGAAGCTGGTTGAACTGGGGCCCCTTGATATTTTCGGGGAGGTCTGCTTCCTCGGGGTGGAGTCCCGTTCGGCCAGCGTCGTCGCCCTGGAGGCCACGCAGGTGCTGGAGTTTTCACGGGATACCTTTGAGAAATTGATCCTCGCCAAACCGGCTGTCGGCTTGAAACTCTATCGCGAAATTGCCTGCGAACTGGCCCGCCGTCTGGCCTACGTGGATGGCGAGCTCCGCGACGCGCTCATCTGGGCGCTGGGCGATGCAAAAATGCCCCTCGATCCCGGGAGGATCGGCGCGTCCCGGAAGTTGGCCCTCGCCCCGCTGAAACACGCGGCGCCCACGGCTAAAATCGTGGTGGTATGAGCCGCCTTACTTGATCAGGCGGCGCCGCATGACCCGGATCGCCACGGGGAACAAGAGTGCCGTGGTGATGACCAGATAGCCGCCGGACACCGCAATCTGGCCCGCCGTAATGGTGCCCAGGCATAAATTACGCGCCAAAGTCACCAGATGGGAAAGCGGGAGAAGCCAGGCAACGACCCTGGCCCAGTCGGGTAGATTTTCCAGGGGAAAGAAGGTGCCGCTGAAGAGGTACATCGGGGTGATGAAGAGAAAAATCGGCAGATTGAACATTTCGATGCTTTTGACAATGCCGGTGAAGATCATGCCGATGCAGCCGAACAGCAGGCCGCCCACGAAGGCCAGCGGAAGGATTCCCAGTCCGGTCGGATAATGAACCAGGCCGAACCCGCTCAGGACCGCCGTCATAATGGTCGCTGTCATGAGGGATTTGGTGGCGCCCCAGGCGATTTCACCGGCAATAATCTCGTCGACGGAGAGCGGGGTCGCCATGATGGCATCATAGGTTTTCTGGTAATACATCCGGACGAACGACGAAAACGAATTCTCCATGAAGGCCGTGTACATGATGTTCGTGGCGATAATGGCTGGCGCCATAAATACCACATAGGTCAGGGTCTGCCCGCCATAATGAACCTCGGGGATGAGCAGGCGGAAGCCAAAGCCGAGGGAGGCGATATAGAGGACCGGCTCCAGCAGGGGGGTGAGGAATCCGATCAGCCAGGAGCGCCGGGTGACCCGCCAGTCGCGCTGCCAGACCCGCAGGAGCCGCCAGGAAAGGGAGTGGGTGGGGCGGCTCATTCGCGCAACTCCCGGCCCGTCAGCTTGAGGAAGACATCTTCCAGGGTGCCCATGCGCAGGATGCAGTTGTCGTGGCAGTAGGAACGGGTGATTTCATCATAGATCGCTTCGTGATCCTTGCAGTAAATCAGCATGCGGTGCCCGAGGTCCTCGTGATCCAGGCCATGGGAGATGACGTAATCACGCAAGGTCGGACAGACGGGACTGTTTTCAATCACCTTATTGCCGACGTAGCGGGCGATCAGGTCCTTCGGCCGGCCTTCAACCAGGATTTTTCCGTGGTCCACAATAATGAGCCGGTCGCACAGCAGGGAGGCCTCCTCCATGTAGTGAGTGGTGAGGAGAATGGTCACGCCCCGTTGCTTGAGCTGGGCCAGCCGGTCCCAGAGCTGGTGCCGGGTCTGGGGGTCCAGTCCGGTCGTGGGTTCATCCAGGATGAGCAGATCCGGTTCATTCATCAGGCCCCGGGCGAGTGCCAGCCGGCGCATCATGCCGCCGGAAAGCGATTTCACATTCAGTGTCTCGCGATTTCCCAGGCCGAAAAATTCCAATAACCGCGAGGCGCGTTCATGGGCAACCCCGCTGGGGATGCCGAAGAATCCGGCAAATATTTCCAGGTTATCGCGAACGGAAATTTCCTCATCCAGGCTGTTGTCCTGATGGCACACGCCGATACGGGCGCGGATCGATCGCCAGTGCGTGGTGATGTCGTCCCCGAATACTTTCAGGGTACCGTCGCTCCGGGGCGAAAAGCCGTAGATCATGCGGATCGTGGAGGTTTTTCCTGCGCCATTCGGACCCAGCAGGCCGAAAAGTTCCCCTTTCTGGACGGTAAAGGAGATGCCGTCAACCGCGGTGAACGCGCCGTAGCATTTGCGGAGCTGCGCCGCCTCGATGACAGGGGTATCCATAAGGGAAGCTATGGTAGCAACGCCGGCGGAGACTACAATTGTTCTTTTTGGAGCAATGCCATGGACAGGGTGGCTGGAGTCAGGATATCTTTGGCCCTATGGAACGACGGAGTGGATTATGGATCGCCTCGACCCCCCTGCGGCCGTGGGGGGTGCAGGGGCGACCGGTAACGAACCGCAAAAGCGAGGTGAATCTCCGCTTTGAAGGCGGGATGTTTCAGCTTTGGGAGGGCTTCGGGGGCGGGGTGTCCGAGCAGGGGTGGGATGCGCTGGCCTTGCTCAAAGGCGCGGGCCGGCTCCGGGCCCTTCATGCCTTGTTCAATCACGAGGAGGGGTGTCGCTTCCATTATGCGAGGACGCCGCTGGGGGTGTCAGGGGCGGCGCGGTCCGCCTATCCGCAACCGGATCCCCTGGGCGATCGGGCGCGGAAGAGCTTCAGCATGACCCGGGATCAGGAGGCCCTTATTCCATTCCTGCGCATTCCGCTCGACCGGATCCGTAAATTCAAAACGGTGGCCTGCCCCTGGAGTCCACCCGATTGGATGAAGGAGTCCGCGGGCGGCGGCTGTGGACGGATCAGATGGGAGCCCGGTAACCTGGAGGCCTATGCCCTCTACCTCGCCCGGTATATTCAGGGATACCGGAAAGCGGGGATCCTTATCGATCATCTGCTGATCCAGAACAACCCCGCGGATCCCCTGGGACGGCCGGGGTGTTATTGGACGGGCGCCCAGCTGCGTGATTTCATACGGGACTATGCCGGTCCGGTGATGGAGCGGCAGAAAATTCCAGTGCGGCTGTGGTTGGGGGCTCTGGATTCCCCTGATTACGCTGATTATGCCCTGACCGTTTTGAGCGATCCGATGGCCCTGCAGTTTATCGCCGGAGTGGCCTGTCAGCAGGGTGGCCAGCAGACCCTGCCGCGGATCCGGCGGGCGTTTCCGGATATCCGCCTGATGCACTCCGATTGCGGGGCGGGGGATGGGACCAATACCTGGGCCCAGGGACAGGCCACCTTTGCAACCATCCAGCAGGCGATTACGGCAGGCGTGGAGGTGTGCCTGCATGATAACCTGGTACTTCCGGCGGGGGGTAAGACCCTGACGGGCCGGTCGCTCAATTCCCTGATTTCAGTCAATGAGGCGGAGCTGACCTTCGTGCTTAATCCTGACTATTATGTCATGAGGCATTTCTCGTGCCTGGTCGACCGGTATGCCGTCCGCCTGGGTCTGGCAGGGGAGTGGGCAGACCGGGCCGTGGCGTTTTATAATGAGGACGATGAGAGCCGGGTGCTGGTTATACACAACCCGGACCCGGAGTTCAGGCGTGTGGTGCTGGAAGATGGAGACCGCCGCCTGGCGATGACGCTCCAGCCGGACTCGTTTAACACGATGGTGTTGTAGAAAACAAAACCCCCGAACCAGTAATGGCCGGGGGTTTTGACAGAACGGCTGAGCCGTAATGAGCTTAACGCTTCGAGAACTGGAAGCGTTTGCGGGCTCCGGGCTGACCGTATTTCTTGCGTTCCTTCATGCGGGAATCGCGGGTCATGCAGCCACTGGCCTTAAGCGCCGCGCGGAGCGACGGATCGGTCAGCTGCAAGGCGCGGGAGATCGCCTGACGCAGGGCGCCGGCCTGACCCACGGTGCCGCCGCCAATCAGGCGGGCCGTCAGGTCAAACTTGGTGAGTGTATCGGTCAGCTTCATGGGCTGTTCGATGAACTTGATCACGGCTTCGTTGCCGAAATAGATGGTCGGGTCCTTCTTGTTCACGATCCACTTGCCGGTTCCGGGGGTGAGACACACCCGGGCGACCGATGTTTTCCTGCTACCTGATGCACGATAATCTAAGACTTTTTCTGCCACTGGGATACCCTCGTTACTTGATGTCAATTACTTTAGGGTTCTGAGCGGCATGAGAATGCTCAGCGCCCGCAAAAACCTTCAAACGTTTAATGACTTTCCGGCTCATGTGATTGCCCGGAAGCATGCCTTCGACCGCTTTCGTGATCATCCGGTCGGGGTGCCGCTCGCGCATGGCCGCCGCTGTGGTGGTCTTGTGACCGCCCCGGAAACCGGTATAGCGCTCATAGATCTTCTTGTCGTCCTTGGTGCCGCTGAGCTTCACGTCCTTGGCATTGATAACGACGACAAAGTCCCCTGTATCAATATGGTTCGTATAGATCGCCTTGGTGCGCCCACGAAGCAGATTAGCCACCTTGACGGCCATCCGTCCCAGGGGTTTCCCTGCCGCGTCAACAATAAACCAATTGCGCTTGATTTCGCTCTCTTTGGGTAGAGATGTCTTCATTCTTTGTTCAACCTTTCAGGCCATAAAAAGCGGGCTTGTTTACTTCATTTCGGGGGGATGTGTCAAACACTATTTCCACCAGACGCTCCTTTCGTCGCCACCCGGCCGGAAGAGGAACTGCATGAATTAAGGGGGTACTCTATCGGGAATGGCGGGAAAAGTGAAGGAGAATCGGTGCGAATCGCTATTGACGCAGGAATCAGACGTGGTAGTGTGCGCGCAGTTCTTTGATAACCAGAAGCCGTGAAGTAAGAACGGAAGTTCGTGAAATTCGAACGCGGTCGCGCCGCTGTAACCGGATACGAAACCCATAAAACCACTCCTGCCTGTGCAGGGGGAAGGCGGGGGAGTAGGTCTGAAGCCGGAAGTCAGAAGACGTTTTACTTCATGCTCAATGGACAGATCCCGTTACGGGGATCCGTCTCTCTTTCGCGATGGAAGAGTCATGAGGCGTAATTTAACTTATCAGCCCCTTCAGTTTTCCATCCAGGAAAATTCAAGGGGTTTTGTTTTTATGCGGTGAGAGACCGTGAGCAGCAGGCGGAGGCGGATAAGTTCGGAGCAGGTCGGGTGATCTGCCGGGTCTGAAGTAAACGGTCAGGAAGGGAACGAAAAATGAGAAAATTGACAATGTGGGTGGGATTGGTGTTGGCAGGCGGATTGCAGGGGAGTGTGGCGGGACCGACCAATGAAGTGGTCCAGCAGCAGGTGGTTGTCACGGCAACCCGGGTGGAGCAATCCCTGTCGACGGTCGGTAGTTCGGTGAGCGTGGTGGATCACGCGCAATTGGTGGAGCGGCAGTGTGCCACGGTGGCTGACGCCTTGCGGGAGGTGCCGGGGTTGGATGTCGTGCAGCTGGGCGGTGCCGGCGGGACCGTGTCGATCTTTATCCGGGGTGCCTCCTCGGAGCAGACGTTGGTTTTGGTGGATGGCGTGCCGCTCAATGATCCTTCCGGACTGGGGCGTGGTGCGGATCTCTCCCAGATGCCCGCTCAGAATATTGAGCGGATCGAAGTCTTGCGGGGGCCGCAGAGCCCTCTCTATGGGGCCGATGCGATGGGCGGTGTGATTAACGTCATCACCAAAAAAGGGGCAGGGCCTGTGGGCGGCGAGGTGTCGGCCGAGGCGGGCTCGTTCAACACCTTCAACGAGAAGGCGGCCGTCCGTGGCGGCACCTCGAACTATAATTACTCGGTGGGGATCTCCCGCCAGGATTCGGAGGGGTTCTCCAGCGCGGCAGAGAAAAACGGGAACCCGGAGAAAGACGGCTATCGCCGGACGGAGTTGTCGAGCAAGCTGGGCTGGACCCCGGCGGATGAGTTCGAGGCCAATATGATCCTGCGCTGGAACCAGGCGGACTACGATTACGATGATTTCGCGAATGGCCGGCCGGTGGATGGCGACAATCAGGGTGCCTATGAGCTGCTGTCACTCTATGGGGAGGGAAAGGGTAAGTTGCTTGATGGCCAGTGGCGTCCGCGGGTGGGCGGGTCATGGGTGAGCCAAAGCCGGGAGGATACCTCCTCGCTCGGGGATTCCTCGTTCGACAGCCTGCTCCAGAAGCTGGAGTGGCAGAATGATCTCTTCCTGGGTGAGGCCAATATTGTCACGGCCGGAATTGAGGCCCAGCAGGAGTCGGCGGAATCAACGTATGAGTCAGTCGGCTATGTGGACCAGTTTGCGCGCAAGACGGCACGTCATCAAAGTGCCTATGCGCAGGATATCCTGACTACCGGGCCGCTGACCACCACCGCCGGGGGGCGCATCGATAGTTATGATTCGTTCGGGACCGAACCCACCTGGCGTTTGGCGCCTTCCTATGACGTTGCCGCTACGGACACCCGTTTCAAAGGCTCTTACGGTACCGGCTTCAAGGCGCCTTCCCTGTTTCAGCTCTATTCATCCTATGGCAGTCCCGATCTGAACCCGGAGAGCAGCAAGGGGTGGGATGCCGGGGTGGAGCAGAAACTGGCCGGTGGCAAGGTCCTGGTGGGGGTCACCTATTTCGAAAATCAGTTTGAAGATCTGATTGATTACGATTTCGTGACCATGAAGTACGGGAATGTCAGTCAGGCGGAAACGCGCGGGGTTGAAACCTTTGTGACCGCCAAGCCGGCCAGGGATCTTTCCATGCGGGCGGCTTACACGTACACCGATACGGAAAACAAGCTCACAGGCGAGCAGCTCTTGCGCCGGCCCCGTAATAAGGCTTCGCTCGACACCACGTATGACGTGACCGCAAAGCTCAAGGGGACGGTGAGTGTGAGCTATGTGGGCGAGCGCATGGATGAGGATTTCGCAACCTATATGGCGGCCACGCTGGATGGGTATATCCTGGTGAACCTTTACGCCTCGTACGACGTTCGTAGGAATATGACCCTCTTCGGGCGCGTGGAGAACCTGTTTGACGAGGAGTACGAGCCGGCCATTGGTTACGGAAGCCCCGGTCGCGCCGGGTATGGGGGCGTCAAAGTGCTGTTTTAAGGTGACTACTCTGTCTCAGAGTGTGAGTTGGTTGTCGCGCCCGACGCTCCGTCGGGCGTTTTCCCTTGCCCTCCTGTTGCATGTGTGCGCAGGGGGGGTGCTATTGGTGGCGGTCCGCTATTGGCCGGTGGCCCGCCTGCGGCCAGTCTCCGAAGGATGGGTGGTGGATGTCGTGCCCCCCCTTCCTGCCCCGGTGCCGTCCGGCGAGCCCACGGAGTTGGAGCAGGCCCTTGCGGTGATTCCGCCCGAAGCGCGTGCCGCGCCTGTTCCTGAAGTACCGGAAGACCGGGCCCTGATGGTCCCCGAGCCCCCGGTCCAGGCACCGGAGCAGACCGTCCGGTGGGTGCCGGTCATGCCGGAGATCCAGCTGCGGGCCGGCCCTGCCGGGGTGGAGCCGGCGGTCAAGGGGAGGAGTGCGCCTGCTGGCAAGGGGAAGCTGGAGCCGGCGGTCAAGGGGAGGAGTGAGCCTGCTGGCGGGGGCCGCCCTATCGCGCTTTCTGCAATACAGCCGCACTATCCCTATGGGGCGAGGGTGCGGGGTGAAGCCGGGCGGGTAACGGTTCATCTACGGGTGAGTGAGCAAGGGGAGGTGGAGACCGCGGAGGTGGTGGCGGGCAGCGGCCATCCGGCGCTGGATGCCTCGGCGGTGGCCGCCGCAAAGGCCGCCCGTTTCAAGCCTGCGGAGCAGGGCGGACGCCCTGTGGCGTCCGAGATGAATCTACAATTTGAATTCCGGCTGGAAGAACGGTAAAACCTGCCCATGACGCAGAACTCCAGGAAAGCAGTGTGCCCGGCCCCCGGGGCCATTGGCAGCCGTGTGTGGGTTGAGCGGCTGAAGGATCACGGAACGGTGGTGTCACTCAGTGATGATGGGCGCAGAGCGGTGGTGGAAGTGGGCCGGGTGCGGTTCAATCTCGATCAGTCCGGGTTGGCCGCCGGCCGGGAAAAATCAAAAGCGAAAATGCGGCGGGAGCCCGTGAGGCCGCCCGCCCGGCGTGCGGCGGTGGCCCGTGAAATTGATATGCACGGCCTGCGGGTTGAAGAGATGCTGGTGAAGCTGGATCATTTCCTGAATGAGGCGCTGCTAGGTCATGTGGATGAGGTCCGGGTGATTCACGGGCATGGCTCGGGCGCCTTGAAAAAAGCCCTGCATCTGCGCCTGAAGGAGATGGGGATCCGTCATTTCCGACTGGGCGAACCCGGCCAGACGCCCGGTGGCGATGGGGTGACGATTATCTCGTTTTAGTGCTTCAGTGAACCCGCCTGCCGCCTTCCCGGGGGGATCTCGGGAACCAGGTATCTTGATGAGGACCAAAGGATCTGATAGCCTGTCGGGCACATTGTCGCTGTATTCTCTATATCCATGATGAGAGACCTCAACATAAGGCCCGGGAAAGGAGTCATTCCCGTATTAGCCACTCTCCTGGCCGGTGTGTGTGTGGCTGGCGCCGCACTGGCATGGTGGCGTGGCGCAGCCCCGGGCCCTGATGTCGCGCGCAGGCTTCCGCAAGCTTACGAAATCATGGGCGCCCCCGCTGATACCGGTGCCGTGGAGACGGTTCGCATAGGCGAAAATTTCACAGCTTCCGCAGGCATTCCGTCCCAGTGGCCGGGTGAATGGCCGTGCTTCAGGGGAAGCCGGCATGACAATGTGGCGCCGGACTCGGAAGTGCTGGCGAATGCCTGGCCCTCCAACGGGCCGCCGTGCCTCTGGTCCATTGAACTGGGCGAAGGCTATGCCGGACCCGCTATCCTGAATGGGCGGGTCTATCTGCTCGACTATGACGGCCGGGAGGGGGCGGATGCCCTGCGTTGCCTGTCGCTGGATGATGGGCGCGAGATCTGGCGCCGCTGGTACAAGGTGCGGATCAAGCGCAATCACGGCATCTCGCGGACGGTGCCCTCAGTCACGGAGCGGTGTGTCGTCACCATCGGCCCCCGTTGCCATGTGATGGCAGTCGATCCGGTCACGGGTGATTTCAAATGGGGCATTGATCTTGAAAAGGAGTGGGGGGCCGAGGTCCCCATGTGGTACACGGGGCAATGTCCGTTAATCGATGGCCGGCAGGTGGTGCTCGGGGTGGGCGGCAAGGCGCTCCTGATGGGGGTGGATATCGATACCGGGAAGGTGGTGTGGCAGACCCCAAATCCTGACAAATGGCTGATGTCACATGCCTCCGTGATGCCGATGGAATTCAATGGGCGGAAAATGTACATTTATTGTGCAGTCGGCGGCATTATCGGGGTCTCGGCGGAGCCGGCCGATGCCGGCACCGTGTTGTGGACAACGGATGCCTGGAATTTCCAGGTGGTCGCCCCGACTCCGGTGCCCCTGGATAACGGACTGTTTTTGGTGACCTCCGGTTATGGCGCCGGGAGCGCCCTTTTCCAGGTGGCGCAGGAGGGCGGGAAGTATTCCGTGAGCCTGGTCACGCGGCTGGACAAGAAGACGTTTGCCTGCGAACAGCATACGCCGGTTTTTTACAAGGGCCACCTCTATACGGTGTTGCCGGCAGATGCGGGCGCGGTCCGGAAAGAGGCGGTGTGCATGGAGCCAGGCGGCAAGGTGGTGTGGCGGAGCGGACCTGCCGATCGGTTCGGGCTTGGTCCTTTCATGATTGCCGATGGCAAATTGTTGATCCTGGAGGATAACGGGGTACTTACCCTGGCCAAGGCCACTGAACTTGGGTATACCCGGCTGGCGCAAGCCAAGGTGTTGGATGGCAAGGAAGCCTGGGCGCCCCTGGCGCTGGCCGGGGGCCGACTGTTGGTCAGGGATTACAGCACCCTGCGATGCTTGGATTTGAGTCGTGAGCCCCTGGCGGTCAAGAAGGTTGATGCGGGTGCGGTGCGCCGAGGCGGTAGCGAATGGATCAAGTCCTCGCTCTCCAATGTCACGGCTCTGGCCGTGGGGCGGCAGGATGAGATTTTCGTGGGGGCAAAGATGGGGATTGAAGTGATGAATCGCATGGGGGTGCACCGCGTCACCATTCCGGTTGCCGGAACAGTCAGGGCCCTGGCGCAAGCGGTCAATGGCGATCTGGTTGTCGGGCTGGATGATCATGTTGAAATTTACGATCAGGCGGGCGTGCGCAAGGCCGTCTGGAAAAGTCCGGCGCCGAATACCATGGTCACGTCGGTGGCGGCCTCATCCAATGCGGTGTTCGTTGCTGACTGCCAGAATCGGATTGTGTGGCGCTTTAACCTGTCTGGCGAGGTGACGGGTCGTCTCGGGGATAAGTCACCTTCCCGGCCTGAAGGCTTTGTGGTGCCCAGCGCCTTTTTTGATGTAGCCACGGCGCCGGATGGCACGGTTTGGATTGTCAATCCCGGGATGCACCGGGTCGAGCATTTTGACTCCAGCGGAACCTACTTGTCAGGCTGGGGAAAAGCGTCGACGGATCCGGACGGGTTTTGCGGCTGTTGCAACCCCAGCAACATCGCGTTGGCGCCCGATGGCTCTTTTGTGACCAGCGAGAAGCATCTGGTTCGCGTCAAGCGGTATGACGCCGCCGGGCGTTTCACCGGAATCATTTCGGGCCAGGACGAATGGGGAAAAGATGTGGTGGGGCTCGATCTGGCAGTGGATTCAACGGGACGAATACTCGTGCTCGATCCTTCCTCGGATTCCATAAGGATGTATTCAAGCCATGACTAGCGCCAATGAGACAACGCCGGGCCCGTTGCCCGTGAGCAGCCGCCGTGATTTCCTGCGTGGCCTTCTGCGTGGCGTGGCGGTGGCCGGGCTGGCCGGGTTCGGCTTGAAGATGGCCTTGAGAAGGCGATGTCCCGACGGGAGCGACCCGGATCAATGGAAGCTTTGTAAGGGGTGTCCCGATCTCTCTTCCTGTACCGTGCCGGTGGCCGCCCCGGCTGGGGCTGTTGCCGCGGGCAGCAAAGTCTGGCAGCTTGACCCCGCCAAATGCATCCAGTGCGGGCGCTGCGCGACCAGTTGTGTGCTCCAGCCGTCGGCGGTCAAATGCGTGCATCGCGCGCGGATGTGCGGGTATTGCCGGCTTTGCTTCGGCTATTTCCAGCCTGGTGCCACCGCACTGACCAGTGGCGCGGAAAATCAGATGTGCCCCACCGGGGCCATCAAGCGGGCGTTTATTGAGAACCCCTACCACGAGTACACCATTGACGAGTCCCTGTGTGTGGGGTGCGGCCGGTGTGTGAAAGGCTGCGGGGCATTCGGGAACAGTTCGCTGGTGTTGCAGGTCCGTCATGACCTCTGCGTCAATTGCAATGAATGTGCCATCGCACGGAACTGTCCGGCGGATGCCTTCAGGCGGGTGCCCGCGGAGACTCCCGGCCTGCTGGGTCCTTCTGCTGATCAGGCGGGTGGGTCATGAAGCGGGTGTGGATGTGCCTGCTTCTGCTGCTGGCCTGTCTGGGCCCGGATGCCGGGGCCGAGAACCGCTTCCCGAAACCGCAGTTCGAAAGCGGGTACACGATGCCTGCTGTTTCCGTGCCGGCTCCCCGGGCGGCCGCCCTGGCCGCCCTGGATGTGGCCGTGCTGGCCGGTGCGCTGGCCCTCGCTGCCTGGTTGGCTTTGAAACGCCGGTCACGCCGGGGCCTCTACCTGCTGACGCTGTTTTCACTTCTCTATTTTGGCTTCTGGCGCAAGGGATGCGTCTGTTCCATCGGCAGTATCCAGAATGTTGCCGTGTGGCTCTCGGACCCGGGTGTGGTGCTCCCTTTAAGCGTGGTGGCTTTTTTCATTTTGCCACTCGTGTTTGCCCTGTTTTTCGGGCGGGTCTTCTGCGCGGCGGTCTGTCCGCTGGGCGCGATTCAGGAAATGACCCTGTTGTTCCCCATGCGGGTGCCCGCCCGCGTGGCACAGGTGCTGAAGGTGATTCCCGTGGTGTATCTGGGGCTGGCGGTGCTGCTGGCGGCGACCGGTTCGGCTTATATCATCTGCCGGTATGATCCCTTCATTGCGATTTTCCGCTTGAGCGGCGAAGCCCCGATCCTGATCGCGGGCGTTGGGCTGTTGCTGGTCGGGCTCGTGGTGGCGAGGCCCTATTGCCGGTTTCTCTGTCCGTATGGCGTCCTGTTGAGCGGGCTCTCCCGGCTCTCGAAGTGGCATGTGACGATTACACCCGACGAGTGTGTGCGGTGCCGGCTGTGTGAGACGGCCTGCCCGTTTGATGCCATCCGGGTGCCGATGGTCGGGACGGCCGAGCCACGGGAGCAGGGCCTTCGCCGCCTGAAGGGGCTGCTTGTTCTGTGCGTGCTTCTCGTGGTGGCGGGTGGCTGGGCAGGCTCCCGGCTGGATACCCGCCTGGCCCGGATGAATCCGGCGGTCCGGCTGGAGGAGGCTTTGCGCACTCAGGATCCGGCTCTCTCCATGGAGATCGAGGCCTTCCAGAGCAGTGGCGCCACGCGGGAGGATTTGGAGCGGCAGGCCGCGCTTGCCAGGGCCCGGTTCCACCGGGGTGGCTGGTGGCTGGGTGGCTTGCTGGGCGGCTTTCTGGGGCTGGGCCTGATTACGTTATCCCTCCGGCGCGCCCGGGTTGACTATGAAATTGATCGCGGCGAATGCCTGAGTTGCGCGCGGTGTTTTGAGTCGTGTCCCAAAGAGCATGAGCGTCTCGGGAAAGGGAGGGAAGCGCATGGATAATCCGAAGCCTGTCTCGCCGGGACTCTACCGGCTTACACTGGCCGTGGCGGCGGTGGCGTGCGTCTTTTCATTGTTGGTGGCCATCCTGCTGGTCTCGACCCTGATGACGGTCAGGGTCTCCTCACCCCTGAACCTGCCGGAACTGGATGCGATGCGGGTGATGTTCAAGGAGAATCCGGCGGATCTCGCGATCCAGACAAAAATACGCGATCTGGATTGGATGGCGCGGCGGTTTTATTTCGGCGGACTCGCCTCGCGGCGGACCGGGATTTTCCTCCTGCTGGGCGGGGTGGCGGTGTCGCTGATCAGTTTGCGGCTGGTCGCGCTGCTCAGGAGACGGCGGCCCAACCCCCGTGAGTATCCCCCGCTACCGGATCAGCGTCAGGTGGAATCATCCGCCCGCTGGACGCTGGCGGGAGTGATGGTGGCGGTTCTGACGGCGACCCTGTACATCGGCATGAGCGGCAGGCCGCCTGGTGCGGTCGTGGTTGTCGCCGTTCCGGCGACAGCGGTGGAGGCCGGCGTTGCGACCGGCTCAACCGGGCGCCTGGAGTGGACTGCGTTCCGGGGTCCCTCGGGAAGCGGTGTGGCGGTTTCTTCCCATACGCCCGATCCCGGGACGGGCGAGGGTGAGCTGGGGATTGTCTGGAAGGCCGGAATCCCGCTGCCGGGGATGAGTTCCCCGATTGTGGCTGGGAACAAGATCTACCTGACGGGCGCTTCGGAGGAAAAACGCGAGGTATACTGTTATGATCTCGCCACCGGGACCCGGCTTTGGAGCGTGGAGGCGAAGGGGATCGCGCGCCCGCCCAAAGCGGTTCCGGAGATTTTCAAGGACACCGGGTATGCGGCGCCTACCTCGGTGACGGATGGTCTGCGGGTGATCTCTATTTTTGCGAACGGCGATATGATCGCCGTGGACCATTGTGCGCAAATCCTCTGGGAGATTGATCTCGGGCTGCCCTTCAATCGCTATGGACATTCCGCTTCACTGGCATGGTCCGGGAGCACGGTCCTGATCCAGTATGATCAGGATGTCGAGAAGGGTCATCCCTCGCGCCTTATCGCCCTGGATGCGGTGACGGGCAAGACGGTGTGGAGCACGCCACGCGCCGTTTCGGATTCCTGGCCCTCGCCGGTGGTCGTGCCGACGGAAAAAGGCCCCCAGCTCATCACGGTGGCCAACGAGTGGATCATTGCCTATGACCCCGGCTCGGGCCGTGAACTCTGGAAGGTGCATTGTGCCGGAACCGATGTGGCCCCCTCGGCGATCATCGCGGGCGGTCTGGTTCTGGTCTCCATCACCGCAGACCGGATCTATGCCATCCGGCCCGACGGGACCGGTGATGTTTCAGCGACCCATGTGGCGTGGACGGTTGAGGAGGGCGTGAGCGATGTCTCTTCGCCGGTCAGCAATGGGGAGCTCGCCTTTTTCGTTCATTCGGGAGGACTGCTCACCTGCCTGGAGGTGAAGACGGGTAAAAAAGTCTGGGAGCAGAATCTGGAAGGGGAGTTTTACGGGTCGCCGACGTTAGCGGCGGATAAACTCTATCTGGTGGCCCGGAACGGAACGCTATTCATTCTCAAGGCCGGCCGGGAATACGGGGAAATCGGGAAAGTGGTTCTGGGTGAACCGAGCGACGGCTCGCCAGTCTTCGCAGGTGATCGGTTCCTGGTCCGGGGCATCAAGACGCTATTCTGCATCGGGAGGCAGACCAAGTGAAAGCGGCAAACACAACTCTGCTCCCTCTCCCTTCAGGGGAGAGGGCTGGGGTGAGGGTGTCTATGGACCTCTCCTTCGTTGATTCCATTGTCGCTGAGCTCGGGCGTGATGCCGCGCTGGTGATCCCGATCCTCCAACGGGTGCAGCAGCGCTACCGCTATTTGCCGGAAGCCGCCCTGCGCCGGGTTTGTGAACTCACGGATATCACGCCCGCCACCATGGCTGGCGTCTCCACCTTCTATTCCCAGTTCCGCCATAAGCCCGTCGGCCGGCATATCATCAGCGTCTGCCACGGCACGGCCTGTCATGTGAAGGGCGCCGAACTGATCGAGTCCGCCCTGGTCCGGCTGTTGAAGATCAGGGAGGGTGAGGACACGGACCCCGCGGGTGTTTTCACGATTGAGCGGGTCGCCTGTCTGGGCTGCTGCACCCTGGCCCCTGTGATCAGGATTGATGACGTCACCTATGGGCACCTGACGACCCAGACCGTTGCGCGTGCCGTGGAGGATTTCCTGGAGCTTGAAAAAAAAGGGGCTGTGCCCGCCGTGCAGGATCAGTCGGCAAGTCGTAGCTCCGGCCTGGTCGAGATCCGCGTTGGAGTGGGCTCCTGTTGCGTTGCCGGTGGAAGCCAGGAGGTCCGGCGTGGCCTGGAGCGGGAGGTCCGGAAGTTGGGCGCCGAGGCGCTCGTCAAGCCGGTCGGCTGTGTGGGGATGTGCCACCAGACTCCGTTGGTGCAGGTGGTGGCCGGGTCGGGTGAGCCTGTGACGTATGCCAAGGTCCAAGCCAAGGATGCCGCCCGGATTGTACGTCGCCATTTCAAGCCCCGGGGCCTGATGCGGAAATTACAAGGGGGCTTGGACGCCATTCTGGAACAGTGGCTGACCGATGAGGTCTGGGAACCGGTCAGCCGGTTTGCTTTGGATGTCCGGGATGCGCCGGTCTGCTCGTTCCTTGGCAAGCAGCAGCGGATTGCGAGTGAGTGGTGTGGCGATATGGATCCCCTCGACATCGGGGAGTATGCCGCGCATGGTGGCTGGCAGGCCCTTAAAGCGTGTCTGGCGGAAGGGATGCCGGAGGCGATTGTTGAGCGGGTGTTGCAATCCGGGTTGCGGGGGCGCGGGGGCGCCGGCTTCCCGACGGGCCGGAAATGGGCCGCCGTACGCAAGGCCGCGGGAAGCCCAAAATACCTGGTGTGCAATGGCGATGAGGGCGATCCCGGCGCGTTTATGGACCGGATGCTGTTGGAATCATTTCCCTATCGCGTGCTGGAGGGGATGGTGCTGGCCGCCTACGCCATGGGGATCCATGAAGGATATCTCTACATCCGCGCCGAGTATCCGCTGGCCCTGAAACGGATCCGCGAGGCCCTGGTCCGCATGGAGGCCGGCGGCCTGCTGGGCAAGGCGATCCTGGGAACGCCATTCGATTTTTCGGTGAAGATCGTGGAAGGCGCGGGCGCGTTTGTCAGCGGCGAGGAGACCGCGTTGCTGGCGTCCATCGAAGGCCGGCGCGCCATGCCCCGTGCCCGGCCCCCGTTTCCAGCCGAATGCGGATTGTGGAACAAGCCCACCGCCATCAATAATGTTGAAACCCTGGCGCTGATTCCCTGGATCTTACGGAACGGGCCGGATAAGTTTGCGGCGCTGGGAAGCGGGGCGAGCAAGGGAACCAAGGTGTTTTCCCTGACGGGAAAGGTCGTCCGCGGGGGATTGATCGAAGTGCCCATGGGGATCACCGTGCGGGATGTTGTCGAGGAGATCGGCGGAGGCACACCGGATCGCCGGGGCTGGAAGGCGGTCCAGATCGGGGGGCCATCAGGGGGCTGCCTGCCCGCCACGCTGGGGGACACGCCGGTCACGTATGAGTCACTCGATGCCGTGGGATGTATCATGGGCTCGGGCGGTCTGGTGGTGCTGGATCAGGCCGACTGCATGGTTGATCTGGCGCGCTATTTCATGTCGTTCACCCGGCAGGAATCCTGCGGCAAGTGCACCCCCTGCCGTGTCGGCACCAAACGCATGCTGGATATTCTGGACCGCCTGTGCGCGGGGCGCGGGGTACAGGGCGATCTGGAGCGGCTGGAAGGACTGGGCCAAACCGCGAAGAGGGGAAGTTTGTGTGGCCTGGGGCGGACCGCCCCCAATCCCGTCCTGTCGACGCTCCGCCACTTCCGGGCCGAGTACGAGGCCCATCTGGAGGGGCGCTGCCCCGCCTTGAAATGCCGGTCACTTGTTTCTTACACCATCAATGACAAATGCATCGGGTGTACCAAGTGCGCCCAGGTGTGTCCGGTGGAGGCCATTGCACTGGATCCTTACCGGAAGCATGTGGTCGATCAGAACCGGTGTACAAGATGCGATGCCTGCCGCCAGGTGTGCCCGGCGGAGGCCGTCGACCTGAGTTCCCCGGGCAGGCTGAAGGAGGGCACCCCATGCCGCGTGTGACGCTGAACGGACGTGTGGTGGAGGTCCGGGAAGGGGCAACACTTCTGGAGGCCGCGGGTAATGCGGGGATCGGTATTCCGACGCTCTGTCATCTTCAGGGGTTGGAGCCCTTTACCTCTTGCATGATCTGTGCCGTCAAGGATATGACGACCGGCCGGTTGTTGCCGGCCTGTAGTACGCCTGCCGTTGAGGGGATGGTGGTGGAGACGGATTCTGCTGAGGTCCGGTTGCACCGCAAGCGGGTGTTGGAATTGCTGATGGGTGAGCATGCCGGGGACTGCGAGGCGCCCTGCCAGATGACGTGTCCGGCCCGCATGGAGATTCCCGTGATGCTGCGTCAGATCGCGGAGGGCCGGATTCAGGAGGCACTGGTGACGGTCCGGGAGGCGATTGCCCTGCCCGGGGTGGTGGGGCACATCTGTCCCGCCCCGTGCGAAAAGGGGTGTCGCCGGGGCCGGCATGATGCGCCGGTATCCATTTGTGTGATGGAACGGTGTGTCGCCGCCGGGGCTGCAGGGGTGGCCGATACGCCGGCAGTGGCAGGCTCCGGTCGGCGGGTGGCGATCGTCGGCGCCGGTCCGGCCGGTCTGGCGGCGGCCTATTATCTGGCCAAGGCGGGTCATGGCTGTACGATCTTTGATGAACAAGCCGCGCCGGGCGGGGCACTGCGTTACCAGGTCCCGGCGACCGCCTTGCCGCCTGAAGTGTTGGAACGTGATGTGGAGGTGATCCGCCGGCTCGGGGTGGAATTCAAGATGAACACCCGGATTGAGCCGGGCGCCGGATTGGATCGGTTGCGGACGGCCTATGATGCGGTGGTGCTCGCGCCGGGCAGGGGTTCCGGGGCGTTATCCGCCTGGGGGCTTGTCGCCACCGAACGCGGGCTCACCGTGGCGGGCGGGACGTTCCGTTCCTCGGATCCGATGATATTTGCCGGAGGCGAGGCGGTGCATGCGGGAAAGCTGGCGGTGCGGGCCATGGCGCATGGCCGGAGTATGGCGTGCGCGATCAATCAGTTTCTGAGTGGCGTCCCGGTGACAGGTGAAGCCGGGTCATTCCAATCGCGCCTGGGCCGGTTACGCGATACCGAACTGGCTGAATGTGTCCGGGATGCGGAGCCCGCGCCACGACTTGCGGCGCCGCGGGCTCCGGCCAGCCTGATCGTGCCCGAGGCAGCGGCACAGGAAGGGCGGAGGTGTCTGCACTGTGACTGCCGCCGGGTGAAAAGTTGTCGCCTGCGGGATTATGCTACCGAATATAATGTAGACCATAGCTCCTTGAAAACGGATGGACGACTGACGGTCAGTGTGGCGGTATCGACTCCCGTGGCGGGGAGCGCCTGCGGGGATCGGGTGGTCTATGAGGCGGGGAAGTGCATCAAATGCGGGATCTGTGTTCGTATCGCGGCGACGGCTGAAGACGGGCTTGGCCTTGCTTTTACCGGTCGTGGCTTTGGCACCGTGATGGCGGCTCCCTTCAATGCCACCCTGGCGGCTGGCATGGGCGAAAAGGCCGGGGAGTGTATCCGTCACTGTCCGACCGGCGCCCTCGCATGGGAGCACGCAAAGCCATGAAAATTGTGCATATCATCCCGGGAACCGGTGACGTCTTCTATTGTCAGAACTGCATGCGTGACAAGGAGCTTGTCATGGCCTTGCGGGCCCAGGGGCATGAGGTGACGTTGGTGCCGATGTATCTTCCCCTGCTGACGGAAGGGGAGGATATGGGGGCCCCACAGGTGCCGATTTTTTATGGAGCCGTGGGGGTTTATCTGGCCCAGATGCTGCCCGCTTTCAGGCGGCTTCCCCGTTGGCTGCGGAGCCGGCTGGATTCGCGCCGGCTTCTGACCTGGGTTTCCAGACGGGCGGGCACCACCCACGCCCGTGGTCTGGAGGAGATGACCCTGTCGGTATTGAAAGGGGAGGAAGGCGGACAGAAAGAGGAGTTGGATCGCCTCGTTTCCTGGCTGGTTCTCCATGAGAAGCCGGATCTGGTTCACTTGTCCAACGCGCTCCTGCTCGGGCTGGCCGGCCGGCTCCGCCGGGAAGTGGGGGTTCCCGTGGTCTGCACCCTGCAGGATGAGGATTCCTGGATTGATGCCATGAATCCGGAAGCGGCCCGGCAAGCCTGGGCACTGATGTCGGAGAAGGCGCGTGATATCGCCGCCTTTTTCCCGGTCAGCCAGTATTACAGCCGGGTAATGCAGGACCGGTTGAAAGGCATTCCCGCCGACCTGTTTCATGTCATCCCGATCGGGGTCACCGCAGAGTCCTACGGCGAGGCGAAGTGGGTTCCCGGAAAGCCTGTGATCGGCTACCTTTCGCGGATGTCGGCCTCCCTCGGACTGGGGACGCTGGTGGATGCCTTCATCGCGATCCGGAAGCGGGGGTTGGCGGGACGGGTGACACTGAAAATCATGGGCGGGAAGACTCCGGAGGATGATGGATTTCTGGCCGGACTCAAGCAGAAGCTGGGGGCGGCTGAATGGCTGGCTGAGGTTGAATTCTGTCCGGCCTTCGACCGGAAGACCAAGCGGGAGTTCTTGCAGTCACTGACGGTGCTGGCGGTGCCGATGTCAAAACCCGAGGCGTTCGGAATGTTCATGCTGGAAGCCATGGCCAGCGGGGTGCCGGTGGTTCAGCCGCGCCTGGGTGCCTCGCCGGAGTTGATCGGGATGACCGGAGGAGGCGTGTGTTATGATCCGGCTGATCCGGATGCGCTGGTCCGGGAACTTGAGTCGCTGCTGACGGATGAAGCCCGGTGGCGCCGGATGAGCCAGGCGGGGGCAACCGCTGTCCGTCAGCATTTTGACATTGAAGTCATTGCCGGAAAAATGACCGGGGTGTATGTGCGACTGTGTGAACAATTCAGGGCTAATAATAAACTCGATGCACGATGTTGCGCGGTAAAGCGTACATAATGTCGTCACTCCTTGCTCGCATGCGTCATAATGTCTCTCTTCCTGCCGATCATTGGTTTGTATATATACTCATAACACATTGAATATAAATGTATTATGAATATTATTATGATATGTGACGTGTTTGGTACAGCTAGTGCTATTCAATAAGGGGAGTGACCCGATTGAGAGGAGGCGAGCGATGTTTGACTTGAGTAAATTGACACAAAAGGCGCAGGAAGCGATGCAGGTGGCGCAGGAGAAAGCCGTGCGGTACAGCCATCAGGAATTGGATGGCGAGCATGTGTTGCTGAGTTTATTGGAGCAGGAGGACGGTCTGGCTCCAAAATTAATGGAGAGGCTGGGAGTACGTGCTGCTGAACTCCGCGCGCGACTGGAAGCGGCTTTAGACCGCATGCCCAAGGTGAAGGGAGCGGCGACGGAGGCCGGCAAGGTCTATGTGACACAGCGGCTGAATCAATTGCTGGTCAAGGCGGGTGACGAGGCCAAGCGGTTAAAAGATGAGTTCATCTCGGTGGAGCATCTGTTGCTGGCCTTTCTGGAGGAGGGCAAAGGGACATCCTCCGGCAAAATCCTGGCGCAGTCAGGGGTGGATCGCGCCCGCTTCCTGGAGGCATTGACCGCCGTGCGGGGTAATCAGCGGGTGACCAGTACCACCCCGGAGGGGGCCTATGAAGCCTTGGAGAAATATGGGGTGGACCTGGTGGCGATGGCGCGGCAGGGCAAGTTGGATCCCGTCATCGGGCGGGACATGGAAATCCGCAGTGTCATCCGGATCCTGTCGCGGAAGACCAAAAACAATCCCGTCCTGATCGGGGAGCCCGGGGTGGGGAAAACCGCTATTGTTGAAGGGTTGGCACACCGGATCCTGCGCGGGGATGTGCCGGAGGGGCTGAAGGAGCGCACGATTTTCGCTCTGGACATGACGGCGCTGATGGCGGGGGCCAAATACCGGGGCGAGTTTGAGGAGCGGCTCAAGGCGGTGCTGACCGAGATCAAGGCGGCAGAAGGTCGGATTATCCTGTTCATTGACGAGGTGCACACCATCGTGGGGGCGGGCCGGACGGAAGGGTCGACGGATGCGGGGAATATGCTCAAACCCATGCTGGCGCGCGGCGAGTTGCATTGTATCGGGGCCACGACCTTGGATGAATACCGGAAATATATCGAGAAGGATGCTGCGCTGGAGCGCCGTTTCCAGCCGGTACTGGTGGAAGCGCCGTCGGTGGAAGACACGCTTTCCATTCTGCGGGGGCTTAAAGAGCGCTTTGAGGTTCATCATGGGGTCCAGATCAAGGATTCGGCGCTCGTGGCGTCCGCCGTGCTTTCGGATCGCTATATCAGCGACCGGTTCCTGCCGGACAAGGCGATTGACCTGATGGATGAGGCCTGTGCCTCCATCCGCACGGAGATTGACTCCATGCCGGCGGAACTCGACGAGATTACCCGCAAGGTGATGCGGCTGGAAATCGAGGAAACCGCGCTCAAGAAGGAAAAGGATGAAGGCAGTAAAGAGCGCTTGAAGGGGCTGCGCAAGGAGTTGGCCAATCTCAAAACCGCTTCCGATACCATGCGGGCGCAATGGACCAATGAAAAAAGTGCGATCGCCGGGGTGCAGGCTGTCCGCGAAGAGCTCGAAAAGGTGCGGCGTGAAAGCGAAGAGGCGGAACGCAAATATGACCTCGACCGGTTGGCCAAATTACGGCATGGCGTCATTCCGGAACTTGAAAAAAAGCTGGCGGCGCTTCAGAAGACGGCGGGCGGGAGCGAAGGAAGTCGCTCCTTGTTGCGGGAGGAAGTCACCGAGGAGGAGATTGCGGAGGTGGTGTCGCGCTGGTCGGGCGTGCCCCTGACGAAACTGCTGCAGGGCGACCGGGAAAAGCTGTTGAAGCTGGGCGACGTGTTGCATGAAAATGTCATTGGACAGGATGAGGCGGTCCGGGTGGTGGCCGATGCCGTTTTGCGGGCGCGGGCGGGGATCAAGAACCCTAAGCGGCCGGTGGGGGCGTTCCTGTTTCTGGGGCCGACAGGGGTGGGGAAAACCGAATTAGCAAAGGTGCTGGCCAGTACGCTGTTTGACTCGGAGGACCATCTGGTCCGGATCGATATGAGTGAATACATGGAGAAGCATACGGTCTCGCGACTGGTCGGTGCGCCCCCGGGGTATGTCGGGTATGAGGAAGGCGGGCAGTTAACCGAGGCGGTGCGGCGTAAGCCCTATGCGGTGATCCTGTTGGATGAAATTGAGAAGGCGCATCATGATGTCTTCAATATCCTGCTGCAGATCCTGGATGATGGGCGGTTGACGGATTCCCATGGGCGGACGGTGAACTTTAAAAATACGATTGTCATCATGACCAGCAATATCGGGTCACCCCGCCTGCTGGAGGGGATCGGGGCAGATGGTCAGATCAAGGAAGAGGCCCGGCGAGAGGTGATGGATGAGTTGCGGCAGAGTTTCCGTCCTGAATTCCTTAATCGACTGGACGATGTGGTGCTGTTCAAGCCGCTGACGCTCGAAGAGATCGGGCGGATTGTGGATCTGCAGATGGGTGAATTGCGGGCGCGGCTCGGGGAGCAGCGGATAGAGCTGAAGGTGGCCGATGGGGCCCGGGAGATATTGGCGCGGGAAGGGTATAGTCCGGTCTACGGGGCACGCCCGTTGAAGCGGTTGATTCAAACGCGCGTGGAGACCCCGGTGGCCCGGCTGGTTGTGGCGGGAACCATCAAGGGCGGTCAGGCGGTGAAGGTCGGGGTCAAGAAGGGCGAATTGGACATTCAGGTGGAATAGAGGCGAGGCCGCTATTTCCCGTTTGAATTTCTGGTGAGCATCGAAAAAAATGAGACGCAGACAACGATCAGGAGAAAGATCCACCCGAGATTGAAGATGCTCATCAGGACGGGGTGTGTCTCGCGGAAAGTGTCGATAATGGTAATGGATTGGCTTGAACCGAATCCCTGGGCGGCTTCCACGGTCCGGGTGGCGAGCACGAGCAGGGCGGTTCCCGCTGCGATAGTTAATTTCTTGGCTTTCATGGTCGACAAAATCCGATATTTCAGAAATTAAAACAATCGGGGAATCCCTGATTTTGCATCAGGGAATTGCTGATAGCAGCCCCATAAGGGTGGCTCTGCGATTATGTTGCGCGCAACATAATCGCAGAGCCACCCAAAGGCTTTGCTTGCTCCTTTACCTGCTGTTTTCTATAGTCCCGCAAGTTTGTGCTGGCGGATGCTGGTGATGATTGACTGCAACTTATTGGGAGCGAATAACATGGATTATGGTTTAACTGAAGCGCAGGTGATGATTCGTGATCTTTGTCGGCAAGTGGCACAGGAGAAAATCAAGCCGATTCGCGAGCATTATGATGAAGCCAATGAATTTCCCCATGAAATTGTAAAGGTGTTTGCCGATGCGGACCTGTGCGGCGTCTATATCGGTGAGGAATACGGCGGCATGGGCGGCGGGATCATGGAGCTGGCGGTGACGGTGGAAGAGCTTTCCAAGGTGTGTTCCGGCATTGCGCTGGCTTTGGCGGCAACCGCGCTGGGCACGTTCCCGATCATCCTGTTCGGGACCGATGAGCAGAAGAAGAAGTACCTGCCCCGTATTGCTTCCGGAAAGGCGCTGGCGGCCTTCGGTTTGACCGAGGCGAATGCCGGGTCGGATGCCGGTGGCATCACGACCACCGCCGTGCTTGATGGCGATCACTATGTGTTGAATGGCACCAAGCAGTGGATCACCAATGGCGGTGAGGCTGAGATCTATACCGTGGTGGCGATGACCAACAAGGCCAAGGGCGCACGGGGTGCCTCGGCTTTTGTGGTGGAGAAGGGGACCCCGGGTTTCACCTTCGGCAAGAAGGAGAACAAGATGGGGATCCGCGCGTCCGCGACCCGCGAACTGGTGTTCCAGGATTGCCGCATTCCCAAGGCCAATCTGCTGGGCAAGGAAGGCATGGGCTTTATTGTGGCCATGAAGACGCTGGATAGCTCCCGGCCCGGAGTCGCCGCCCAGGCGCTCGGTATTGCCGCCGGTGCGCTGGATGAGGCCGTCGCCTACAGCCGTCAGCGCCGTCAGTTCGGCAAGCCGATCGGCGCCTTCCAGGGCGTGCAGTTCATGCTGGCGGATATGGCCACCCAGGTGGAGGCCGCCCGCGCCCTGATTTATGGCGCCGCGCGCTACATTGATACCGGGGCGAAGGATATCAGCAAGGTATCAGCCATGTGCAAGTTGTTTGCCTCCGATACCGCGATGAAGGTGACCACGGATGCCGTGCAGATCCTCGGCGGGTATGGCTATATGAAGGAGTATCCCGTTGAGAAGATGATGCGCGATGCGAAGATCACGCAGATCTATGAAGGGACCAATCAGATTCAGCGCGAAGTGATCGCCTTGAACCTGATCAAGGAATCCGCGGCAGCCAAGAAATGAGCCGTTTAAGAGCAAGGTCTTGAGTCACGGGCCGGCACGCTGAAGAGCAGGCCGGCCCGTTTTTTTAGTCGTATGAGCCCTTCTGAAAATAGTCTCAAGCGGATCCGGATGTTCGTCACCGATGCCGATGGCACGCTGATGGGGCAGCATCGGGAGTTTGAGCAGTACCGCGCCTTCCGCGACCGGATTGCTGAACTCCGCTCGGCCTATGGGATAATCTGGGTGGTCTGCACGGGGCGCAGTCTGGGTGGCTATAAGCATATTTTCAGGCCCATGCGCATTTTCGGCATCTCGCCGGACTTTGTGATCATCAATCACGCCTATATTTTTGAGTGCAAAAAGTGGGGATTCCTGCCGCATTGGATCTGGAACCTCCGGATTCTCTGGCTCGAGTGGCGGGATACCCTGGTTGTGCGACGGGCCCTCCCGAAAATCAGGAAGGCTGTCCTGTCCCAAAATCCCTTTGCCCGGACCATGGTGCTCAACCGGCAACGGCTGAGCTTCCGGTTTGATGACGAAGGGGCCGCCGCCTACGGGGCCAAGGTGCTCCGGGCTGAGGTCGAGCCCTATAAGCATTTACAGGTGTTTCAATCGCCGCTCGAGATCACGGTGCGCGTGATTCCGTTTACCAAGGGGCTGGCGGTGGCGGAATTGGCCCGGCATCTGGGGATTGCTAATTCAATGATTCTGGTGGTTGGCGACGGTTTTAATGATATCAGCATGATGGAGATTGAGCCGCCTTGCCTTACCGCCTGTCCGGCCAATGCCGCCCCTGAAGTGGTGGAAACCGTCCACCGGACCCATGGGCATATCGCCTCGGAGCCCAATTTGGACGGCGTGTTGGAGGTGTTGACCGCCTATGAGCGGGGGGAGATCAATGATCGCCTTCCCGCGGACTGGGAGCCGTCCGAGGCCAACGCCTCCCCGGCGACACGCCCCCTTTCACGCGGGATTCGCGGGGCGCTTGGCACCACGATGCTGATTTTCATGATCTTGTACACGACCCTGCTGGTGGTGGCCACGTTTGTGCGCTTTCCCGGGAGCGGCCTGATCTTGAAGCCCTATGACAGGGCGATGCAGGGCCTTCTCAAGGGGTCGGGTTACTTTAACGGGAAATAATCTTATGCATAAAATCGGGTTTATCGGGGCGGGCAAAATGGCGGAGGCCATGCTGTCCGGGTTGATTGCAAACCGGTTTGCCAAGCCGGGCGAAATCGTGGTGTCGGATATCAGTGGCGACCGGCTCGCGGCGGTCGGCCGGGAGTATGGCGTCCGCACGACGCTTTCTAATTCCGAGGTGGTGGCGCTGGCGCCGGTTTGTGTGCTGGCGGTGAAGCCGCAACAACTGGGCGCGGTGTTGAGCGATTTGGCCACCCTGATTACGAAAGAACACCTGCTGGTCTCTATCGCCGCCGGCAAAACCACCTTGTATATGGAGTCCCTGCTGCCCGCAGGGCGGGTGATCCGCGTAATGCCGAACCTGGCTTGTCTGGTCGGGGCCGGCATGAATGCCTATACGCGGGGTAGCCGTGCGTCAGCGGAGGATGGCGCGTTGGTGGCGAGCATGCTGGACTGCTGCGGTCGTGCGCTTGAAATCCCTGAATCCCTTTTCGATGCCGTGACGGCCCTGAGCGGGTCCGGTCCGGCCTTTTTTGCCTATCTGCTGGACCGGCTGGTGGAGGGCGCGGTCAAGGAGGGACTGCCCCGGGAGCAGGCCCTGATCCTGGCGGCCCAGACCATGGCGGGAACGGCCCAGTTGCTGCTGCAGAAGCCCATGACCCCGCTGGAACTGGCCTCGGCCGTGACCTCGGCCAAGGGGACCACGGCGGCGGGGCGTGAGGTATTGGAAACCCCGGCGCTGGCTGAAACGCTGGAGCGCACCATTCAGGCGGCTGCCCGGCGTAGTCGTGAACTTGGCCGGACATGAGCTGACCGTATTTGGGAGATAGTCACATGGCAAAACCCCCTGCAACCAAGGCCACCGCGGAAACGATGTCGCGTCAACAGCGCGAGATTTCGGTGTCCGAATTTTTCCTGAAAAACCGGCACCTGCTCGGGTTCGACAGCCCGCGCAAGGCCCTGCTGACGGCCGTCAAGGAAGCGGTGGACAACTCGCTGGACGCCTGCGAAGAGGCGGGCATCCTGCCGGAAATCAGCGTCGAAATCACCCAGTCCGGCGGCAAGCGCTTCCGGATGGAGGTGACGGATAACGGGCCGGGTGTCATGCGCCAGCAAGTGCCCCGGATCTTCGCCAAACTGTTGTATGGCTCCAAGTTCCACCGGTTACGGATGTCACGCGGTCAGCAGGGGATCGGGATCAGTGCGGCCGGCATGTACGGGCAGCTGACGACCGGGAAGGCGACGCGGATCCTTTCCAAACTGCCGCGGGCGAAGCAGGCCCATCACATTGAGGTCCAGATCGATACCCGGAAAAACACCCCGTCGATTCTCAAGGATGTGGAGCTGGATTGGCACCCCACATTTCCGCGTATCGATGCGGATGGGGTCCCGGTGGCGCCGGAGGCTCTGGCGCATGGGACCTCCGTGATGATTGAGATGGAGGCACAATATTTCCGGGGTAAGCTCTCGGTGGATGAGTTCCTGCGCCAGTGCCTGATCTCCAATCCGCATCTGCAACTGCATTACCGCATCAACCTGATGAATAAGGAGGGGGAGGCCGGGGAGGAGACCGCGGCGCCGCTGGTGGAGGGACAGTGGACGTCCTGGATGCGACTGGCGAATCAACTGCCCACGCCGCCGGTTGAGATCAAGCCGCATCCCCATGGGGTCGAGCTGGGGATGTTGATGCAGATGTTGCGTGACACCGAATCGCACACCCTGCGAGGCGCCCTGTCGGAGGATTTCTCGCGGGTCAGCAGTCAGACGGCCCTGGACATCTGCACACGGGCCGGGCTGGAGCCCAAGGCAAATCCGCGCCGGATCGCCAACCGCGAGATTGAAGTCCTGTTCAAGGCGGTGAATGAAACGAAGCTGATGCGTCCGCCGACGGACTGCCTCTCGCCCATTGGTGAGGAGTTGATCAAGGGGGGACTGGCCAAGGAGATCCAGGCGGAGTTCATCACCGCCGTCACCCGCGATCCCACGGTGTACCGCGGGAATCCCTTCCAGGTCGAGGTCGGCATGGCCTTTGCCAAGCCGGGCGAGAATGAGGGGCTCAGTGCCGAGGATCCCGTGCGGCTGCTCCGTTTTGCCAACCGGGTTCCCCTGCTTTATATGGGAGGGGCCTGCGCCATCACCAAGGCCATTACCGCCGTCAACTGGAAGAATTACGGGTTGCCGCAACCCCGTGGCTCACTGCCCATCGGGCCCGCGGTGATGATGGTGCATATTGCCAGTGTGTGGGTGCCCTTCACGAGCGAGAGCAAGGAGGCGATTGCCCATTACCCCGAGATTATCCGCGAGATTACCTTCTGTATGCAGGAATGCGGACGACGCCTCTCCGTCCACCTCAACCGGCGCAACCGGGAGCATGAGGCGGAGCGCAAGCGCTCCTATATCGTGAAGTACATCCCGCATCTGGCGCTCGGACTGAAGGACATTCTCGATTTGCCCGATAAGGATGAGGCGCGTGTCGTGAAGACCCTGCAAACCATGTTGGAGCGGTCGCATCTGGAAACCTGACGAGGCATTTATGGCAAAAAAGACAACCAGAAAAACCAAGAGCACAGGCGAGGCGTCGCTCATGATTTCCCGGCAGGGCGTGGCGGATAAAATCCTTTCCGTCGGCCGTGATGTCTATAACGACATCATCAAGAAGATGAAGAAGCCCTCGATGAAGTTTCCCATCCGGTCACTGGCCAACGTGAAATATGACCCCAAGGCCGGCTACTTTGAGATCCGGGGCAAGACATCGACGCGAACGCTCAGCTACAATACCGTCAAGGCCTTTGCCCAGACCATGCGGTTGCTGGCAACGACCAAGAAGGACTTGATCGACAAGAACGACATCGCCGGAAAGCGTGAGATCTATTACAACAGCAAGAGCTGGGGTGAATGCCGGTTCGAGGAGCAGCCTGAAAGCGATACGCTGCTGGACGACATGGAGGCCATGCTGGGGGTCAACCGCGAGCAGATCGGCTACATTCCCGAGGAGCGGGGCGGCGATGTGACCGGTCCGTTGATCGTGATTGACCAGAATCCCGCCACCGGCGAGGTGGTGAAGATCAACTGTGCCAAGCTGGGCTCAGGCGCCTGGAGTATTCCGTCACGGGTGGAGCATCTGAAATTCGAGTCCACCGCCAAGTTCATCCTGGTGATCGAGACCTCCTCGCTCTTTCAACGTCTGGTGCATCACCGCTATTATGAAACCGCCAAGTGTGTGCTCATTTCGATGAGCGGGGTGCCGACCCGGGCCTGCCGGCGTTTTATCCGGCGGCTCGCCGACGATCAGAAGTTGCCGGTGCTGGTGTTTACCGACGGGGATCCCTACGGGTATTGCAACATCTACCGGACCTTGAAGGTGGGCTCCGGGCAGGCGGCTCACATCAATAAGTTCTTCTGTGTGCCGCAGGCCCGTTATTTGGGAGTGACCCCGCAGGACATCCTGGATTTCGGCTTGCAGGATGCCACGCATCCGCTGGAAGAGGTGGATATCAAGCGGGCAAAGGACGCCTTGAAAAACGACCCCTTCATCAAGCACCACAAGGAGTGGCAGGACACGCTCAATCAGATGTTGAAAATGGGCGTCCGTGTTGAGCAGCAGGCCTTTGCCAAGCACGGCCTGAACTACGTACTGGAGACCTACCTGCCAGAGAAGCTGAAACGCGGTAAATTCCTGCCATAACTCCGGCCGTTGGCTGGGGTAAGACCATGAGAGAGCGGGTAGTACATGGCCGAATGCGCTTCTTTCCTGGCGGTGGGAAGTGCGTGGAATCGCGCCATCTGCCGCCTTGATGAGTGAACAAACGTTTTCTGAAGATTATGGGGCCGACACACGTTGTATCAATAGAAGCGCTTTTTTATGAGGACTTGGCCGGTGAAAGAACGTCGCGGAAGCTCAATTGAAAAAGACGCTCTCGATTCAGGGGAGCAGGATATGGAACACCTGATTGCCACGCACGAGAGCTGCCTGTTGCGGTATGCCATCGGAATTGTTGGCGATTCCCATGCTGCCCAGGATGTGGTTCAGAATGTCTTCATCAAGCTATTCAGACAATGGCAGCCGGGGATGCAGCCGTCGGCCTCCATCAGGTCATGGCTGTATCGTGTGGCTCATAACGAGGCGATTGATCATTTGCGACGGGAAAAACGGCGGTTCTTCCTGCATGCGAGACAGGCCGAAGCCTGTGCGGCCGCTGACCCGCCGGGCATGACGGAGGATGCTCGGATGGAAGTGGTGATGGGGGCGGTGGGGCGGTTGCCTGAAGCGGAACGACAGGTGGTGTTGCTACGGCTGCAGGAGGGGCTTTCGTATCAGGAAATCAGCAGGATCACGGGACGGAGCGAGGGGAATGTGGGGTGCCTGCTACATCATGCGGTGCGGAAGCTCGGGAAATGGGTGAAGCCGACGAGTGCTGTCCAGAATGGGGGGGATCGGCCATGAAATGCGATCAAGTGGAACTTTTGCTAGTGGATGACCTTCGCGGGGACCTGGCTCCGACTGTGGCGGAACAGGTCGGGGCGCATGTGCAACAGTGTGCGTCTTGCCGGGCCATGCGGGAGGAGATGGAGGGGACGCTGGGGGTGCTGGTGGAGGGGTTCACGGCGGCCCGTCAGCAGACCTTGAGGCTGGATGATTTGCATCGCGGGCGGATCATGCTATCGCGGAAGCAGAAGGCCGGAACCGGATGGTGGTTATTAAAGGCGGCGGCACTGGTGTTGGCGCTGGGTGGGCTGGCGGGGATGCTGATGCCGGCGCTGAGTACGAGCAGATCGAAAGCCCGGGATGTGTCGGTGCGCTGTGAGCAGAGGATGAAGGATATGGCGCCGGCCTGTGCCGTAGTTGAGTCAAGTGCGTCTGCCGATCGTGATGTCAGCGGATTATCGGAAGAAGCTCCAGACGCTACAAGGCCAGGAACAACACCGCCGGCACCGGAAAGGCATTCCCAAAGGATGCTGCTGGCTGGAATGGATGGGCGGGATGGCACGCCAGCCACCATGCTGCTGGATGAGATTGGTCCATTGTCGACGCCTCAAGAGCAGGTGGGGGAGGTCAGCCGTGCGGCGGCTGGACGCATAGAAACGCGCACCTATTTTGGCGGGAGGAAGGTTTATAATGCCGAGAAGGCAGCAACTGATTCCGGAGAGAAAATCGCGGAGCAAATGATGGCAATGGTGCCAATCGAGCAAAAACAAGAGGACAAGGTAGAGAAAGTAGTACTGGAGGTGCAATTCAAGCAGGCAGGACAGGCAGGACAGGCATGTCAAGCGGTGCAGGAAGCAACAGAAGAAAAGCCGTCACTAGTGCAAATGCAATCGGCACTGGCCTGTGACATGGCAAAGGAAGACGGGGTGCCAAGTGTGGAAATGGAATGTGCTGATCGCAAGAGGGACGAAGGTGATCGCCTGGAAGCAGCGCCTGAGAGGAAGAGGTTGATGAGCTTGGGTGCTGGCGTTATGAAGGTGAAGGAGAATCAACGTTGCCTTGCCAGAGTCGAACGGCAGTCCCGTGTCATCGCTCCCCAGAAGATCGAAGCCCTTAATAAGCTTGCCGGCGAATCGCAGTTGGTCGACGAGAAGCGTTGTGAGAAGGCGCAGGAACTGAAGGAAGCCTCTGACGAACTACTGATGGTGAACGCAGATGTCGAGGTGCCGATCCAGTACAACGAAATTATCGACGCCGCGGCGATGCCGCTCTCTACCTTTGCCATCGATGTAGATACGGCGTCCTTTACGATGGCGCGGCGGGCTTTGCTGAGCGGGCGGTTGCCGACACCGGCAACGGTGCGGGTGGAGGAGTTCATCAACGCCTTTGATCAGGATTACCGGGCGCCGGAGAAGAAGACGTTCGCTGTCATTGCCGACCGGGCGCGATCACCGTTCCGGCCGGGGTTGGAGTTGCTGAGGATCGGGGTGAGAGGGAAAGTGTTGGGGCGGGACCAGCAGAAGGCATCGGTGTTGACGCTGGTGGTGGACACCTCCGGCTCAATGAATACGCCGGACCGGATCGGGCTGATGAAGCAGGCAATAGGCATGCTGGCGGATGGATTAGGGCCGGCGGACCGTCTAGCCATTGTGACCTTCGGATCGGGTGCCCGGCTAGTGTTAGACATGACTCCAATAACGGACAAGACGGCGGTACTGGCGGCAGTGGCGGGCCTGGAAACTCAAGGGTCAACCCACCTTGAGGGAGGGCTCCGATTGGGTTATGAGACGGCGGCACGGCACTTCGGGAGTGGATGCCTTAACCGAGTGATTCTGTTATCCGACGGGGTTGCCAATCTGGGGGCAGCGACGGCGGATGAAATCCTGAAGCAAGTGGAAAGCTACCGGAAGCAGGGAATCTACTGCTCGGTCTACGGGTTCGGGCAGGGGACATACAACGATGCCATGTTGGAATCCCTGGCGGACAAAGGGGATGGCATCTACCGGTTCATCGATTCGGCGGCGGAGGTGCGGCGGGCGTTTGTGGATGATCTTTCGGCATCGTTCCAGGTTATTGCGAAGGATGTGAAGATACAGGTGGAGTTTGATCCCAGCCGCGTGAAGTCCTATCGTCAGCTCGGATACGAGAATCGGCAACTTACAAAAGAACAATTCCGAGATGACCGGGTCGATGCAGGAGAGGTGGGGTCAGGGCAGAGTGCGACGGCGTTATATGAGGTTGAACTGGCCGGGAATACCGGGGATGCGTTGGGGGTGGTCCGGGTTCGGTGGCAGGATGTGGCGACCGGGCAGGTGGAGGAACTGGCAGAGCCCATCCGGGCGGGGGACCGGTATGCGGATTTCGGAGTGGCTCCAGTGCGGTTCCGGTTGGCGGCGGGTGTGGCGGAACTGGCGGGCGCCTTGCGGAACGATCCGATTTCCAAAGCGACGGGGATGGCCGAGGTTGTGGCGGTACTGGGGCCCGTTGGGATGGAGATGAAGGTAGACCGGCAGGTTCAAGATCTGGTGAAGATGGCGACGGCGACGCAGCGGCTGATGAAGTAGGCAATGCGTTCGCCGGGACGGCGAACGCCACCTGAGCAGTGTGTGAAACAGACGTATAGATGGATGGAAGGAGTTCATCATGAAGAGATTATTCCTGGCAGGCGCGGTGGTGATGATGGCGATGGTGAATGCGATGGCGGAGAGCCGGCCGGAGATCACCGTCAAATCGCTTGAAGTGTCGGGTGGAGTCAAGGGGGAGAATGTGACGTTCACGATGGCGGTCAAGGTGGATGTTGCCCAGGCGGGGGCGACGCTGCCGCTGGCCGATGGCAAGGTGGTGTTCATGGAGGGGACCCTGCCTCGGGGGGTATCCCTTGACCGGGAGGGGACGATGTATTCCGTGCGGTTTGCCTCGCGGGGCGAGCAGGCCATGACGTTCTCTTTTGCGGTGACACCGGACCGGCAGGGAGAATGGCGTAAGGCGTCGTTTACGGTGCCGGGCAGCGTGATCCGGCGATTAACGATGACGTCCGACCGTGACGACCTTGAGATGCAATTCGGCGAGGCGGTGCCGGTGGCGAAGCGGCCGGTGGCGGGAGGCGGGACGGAGGCGGAAGTCTTCCTGGCGCCGGGGGCCCCGGTGGATGTCCGATGGAAACCCCAGGTGCAGAAACTGGAAGGTGAACTGGCGGTGGCCTGTGATGGGCGGACGGTTGCGGTGGCGGGGGTCGGGGCGTTGAAGATGAACACCGTGTTCAGTTACCGGATCATCCAGGGGGTGATGGATTCTGCCACGCTGGCGTTGCCCGAGCTGTTAAACGTGACTCAGGTGACAGGGGAAGACATCCGGGAATGGCGTACGGAGACGCTGCCGACCGGCGAGCGCCTGTTGAAAGTGAGTCTCAGCCGGCCCAAGGAAAAGGTCTATACGCTACGTATCGAGGGGGAGCGGGTGTTGGCGGCGTTCCCGTGCCGCTTTGATATGCCGGTGATTGTGCCGCGCGATGTCATCCGGGCGAGCGGGTTCCTGCTGATGGGAACGGACAGCGCGATCAAGTTGCTGGTCGACAAGTCGGCGGGGTTGAATCAGGTGGATGCGGCGGCGTTCCCCAAACTGACAGAGGCCGCGGTGGCCCTGCCCACGCGGTCTGTTCTGGCGTACCAATATGCGCACCTTCCGTTCCAGATGCGGATCGCCGCAGAGGATGTGGTGACGGTGTTGACGGCGGATGACCGGGTGACGGTGTCCTACGAGGATAACGGGGTGACGGTGGATACGGCTTTGGACGTGGATGTGCGCGAGGCCCCGACCCGGGATCTGGTGCTGGAGACGGTGCCGGGGTGGTCGGTGGCGCAGGTGCAGGGGGCCGCCGTGGCTGATTATGACGTACGCGAGACAGCGGCGGGGCGGCAGATTGTGGTTACACTCAAGGAGGCGGTGCTCGGTCATACGCTACTGTCGGTGCGGATGGAGCGAACATGGAACGACGGATGCGCGTTGTTCACGGTGCCGCGGTTGAAGGTGCGCGACGCCCGGGTGGAGCGCGGGTATGTGGTGCTGCGGGCGGAAAAAGGGGTACGGCTGAAGGAGGGTAAGGCGGCGGGATTGACCGAAGTGCATACGGGCTCGGTGCCGTTCCGGACGCCGGATGCGCAGAGGGCCTATCGGTTCAAGGATCCGGGGTGGGATTTGCAGGTTCTGGTGGAACAGGCGGATGTGGCGATGCATGCGGAGCTGTTCCATCTGGTGTCGGTCGGGGAAGGCGCGCTCTATGGCAGTGTGACGCTGACGTGCCGGATTGAGGGGGCCCCGGTTCGCCGGTTCGTGGTAAAGGTGCCTGCGACCTGCCAGAATGTTGATTTTACCGGAAGAGATATCCGCGGGTGGGAACGGGAAGGCGAACTGGTGACGGTGTCGCTGCAGGAGAAGGTGCTAGGTGACTATACGTTGCTGATGACCTATGACCAGCCGTTCGCGTATGAGGGGGCGGAATTGACCGCGGGCGGAGTAGAGGCGGTGAATGCCGCCAGCGAGGTTGGCTACGTGGCGATTGCAGGGCCGGCCAGTCTGGCGTTCGAGCCGGAATCGAAGCGTGAGGCGGCGGTGATCGGGATTGCGCCGGAGGAGTTGCCCAGAGAGTATGCGCTGCTGGTCAATGATCCGGTCCTCAAGGCATACAAGAGCGTCGGGATTCCCCATGTGATCAAGATGGCGGTACGGCGGATCGGAACCCAGGCTTTGTTGGACCATGTGGCGGATCACATCACGCTTCAGACGAGGATCAGCCGGGATGGGGAAGCGGTGACCGAGGCGACGTATTTCGTGAAGAACACCGCGCAGCAATTCCTGGGGGTGACGTTGCCGAAGACGGCGGCGTTGTGGTCGGCCAAGGTGGACAGCGAAGTGGTGCGCGTCCTGGATGACGGGAAAGGGATGCTGCTGGTTCCCATGAAACGGCTGTTGGATGCCAATACGCCGTTGCGTGTGGATCTGACGTATGCCGAGGGGTATCCGAAGATGAAGTGGTTCTCGTCGCACACGTTCCGGTCGCCGGTCTCGATAGCGCAGTCGGTGTTTGCGCGATGGGTGCTGACCGGTCCGGAGACGCTCTCACTGCTGCCGTCCGGCGGGAACATGGCGCCGCCGCCGATGCCGGGGGTGGGGTTGACGGCGGTATGCGAGGCGGCGGGCCGGATGGTGGCGGGGGTTTGGCAAACGGGAAGGGGTATCCTGGCGGCGGCGTTGATGTTTGCGCTGATGACGGCAGGGTGCGCCTATGTGATCGGGAGAAACGGGATAGGGTCGGCGGCGGCTGTGGGGCTTGTGATTACAACCTTAATCATCGGCTTGATTGCCTGTGTGGTGATCCTGGCTGGGCTTAATCCGCTGGCAGGGGCTGTCTTTGATGTGACTGGCGGGGATAGCGGGGTATCGCGGCAGGTGGAATTCACCAAGTCCGTGACGCTGTCCGATCGCGAGCTGGCGGTCCAGATCCGGGTGGTTCCCCATTGGATGGGAGGAAGCGGAGGCATGGTCCGGCTGTTGCTGGGCGGCGTGGCCGGGGCAGGACTGACCCTGTGGGCATTGATCCGGAAACGGAAACCGGTGTGGGTGGCGCTGGGGTTAACGGTGACCCTGTGGGGGGTGGCGGTTATTCCCATGGTGGTGAATGTGGCGGCGGCGGGGCTGATGGTCGTGATGCCCCTGGTATATTGGGTTGCGTTGTTACGGGGCGTCTACCGCAGGGGCGCCGGCAAGCGCGCAACCGTGGCGGACCGTGTGAAGCGGGATGATGAGACGATGCCGCCACCGTTTGCGACGATGCCGCAGGGGGCTGGGAACCGTTCGGGCGCGGGGACGGAGGGTGGAATCCGGATTGGGTTACTGATGTTCATGACCGTGCTGGCGGCCGTGCCATGCCTGGCGTGGCCGTGGGTGGAGGCCGCGGCAGTGGCAACGCCGGCCACGGCCAGCGACATCCGGTCAGCGGAATTGCAGATTGAGGCGCCGGACCCCCTGCGTGAACGGGAAGGGATTGCCAGGCTTGAGCTGACGCTCAAGGTTGATTGCGACAAGCCGATAAGTTTCCAGGTCTTCCCGGCAAACATTGTGCTGACGGGTTCATCGCTTGATCCCCGCTGGTCCAGTCTGACGGCGGATACCAACGGGTATTCGGTCGCGTTGCGGAAGGCAGGGCGGCGTGAGATCAAGTTCTCGGGAATTGCAACGGTCAGTGGCGGCAGCGGCGCGTGGCGCCTGTCTTTAAGCCTGCCGCCGCACTTGAAGAACGAGGTGAAGCTGACGATTCCGTCTGGCGGCTGGTCGGTGAGTTCCGAGCAGGCGGCGCGCCTTGACGTAGCGGACCGCGAGGGACGGACAACGGCGGTGATGCTGCTGTACGACGCATCCGATGCCGAGATTGTCTGGCAGCCGCGGGAGCGGGCCACCAGGCTGGAGCGGGCGCTGTTCTATTGCGATTTGCAGACGTATGCCGTGGTATCGCCCGGCCTGCTGAGCATGACCCATGTGGCGCGGTACCAGATTGCGCAGGGCGAAATCCAGGCACTGCGGTACAGGATTCCGGAAGGCAGCAGCGTGACGGCGGTTGAGGCGCCGGGTCTGGTGACGTGGCGGTTCGACGCCGACACGCGCATGGTCGAGGCCCTTCTGGACAAGCCTGTGAGCGGCGATTTGGCGGTGACATTAACCACGCAGATGGCGCGGGAAGGCCTGCCATATGATGTGGTGGTCATGGCGCCGGTCGTGGAAGGCTGTGCGCGCCAGAGGGGGAGTATTGCATTGGCGGCGGGGAACGGGGTCCAACTGCGTGTTGACGAGGCGTCGCTGAAGGGCGTCAGCCGGATGAACGTCAGCGATTTCTCCAAGGACAGCGTGCCGATATTGCAGAAGCGGGCAGTATACACGGGGTTACCCGAGATCAAACTGGCCTACCGATATCATGAATTGCCGGTATCGGCAGCGGTGCATGCCGAACCAGTGCTGCCGGAAGTGCGAGTGGTGGAAGACGCCAGTCTCGACATCTCGGACGAGCGACTGGTGCTGACTTCGCGGCTGGCCGTCACCATCAACCGCGCGGGTGTCTTTGATCTGCGGCTGGATCTGCCTGACCGGTTCGACATCGAGACGCTGACAGGCGACGATGTGAGCCACTGGGACGAGGTCAAGGAAGGCGGGCGCGGGGTGGTTGTGCACTTCAACAAGCAGGCGTTGGGGGTGCGGAATCTCAATGTGGTGTTGGGACGGATGGAGAAGGGTGTCGAGGCGCTGGTCAAGGTGCCGAGGATTGGCGTGCGGGATGCGGTCAAGCATGTGGGGACCCTGGCGGTGTCGGGAGAGCGGGGCGTACGGTTCCTGACGCATGAGCGGGACGGGGTTAGCGAAGTGCATCCGAAAGAACTGGGGATCGAGCAGCCAGGATATCTGGCCTACCGGTTGCTGCGGCCAGACTGGTCGGTGACGCTGAAGACCGAGACGCTGGCGCCGGTGGTGCGGGCCGATCTGCTCCAGCGGGCCGATATTTCCGAGGGCATGATCCATGGGAGGTGCTTCGTTCAGTACAAGATCGACCAGGCGGGCGTGAAGGTGTTCCGGTTCAAGAGCCCGGCTAAAGGGGTGTCGCTGACGGTTTCCGGGCGGAACATTGCCAAAGTCAGCGAAGTGGACAAGGCGCAGGGGCTCTGGGAGGTTGAACTGCAGGGCAAGGTGGAAAACCGCTATGCGTTGGACGTCAGCTACCAGCAGCCGGTGGATTCGAAGGCGGCGGGGATGGATATGGCGCCGGTCCAGACGGTGGGGGCTGATTCACAGAAAGGATATGTGGTCGTATTTGCCGCGGGGCGATTGCAGGTAAAGCCCACCGGGGTTCCCGACGGGCTGTATCCGGACGACGCGAGGAGTGTGCCGGGGACGTTCGGCGCTGGGGATCTCTCGGACGCGATCCTGTGTTATCGGACGACGCGAGCGGATTATGCTCTGGCCCTGTCGGTGGTGCGGCATGATTCAGCCGAGATGCTGCCGGCGCGGGTGGAGTCGGTGCGGTTGACGACGGTGGAATCGGAGGACGGCCAGCGGGTGACGCGGGTGGTGATACAGATGCAGGCGGGAAGCCTGAGGGCGCTGGAAACCGTGCTGCCCGAGGGGTCGGTGGCGTGGTCGGTGTTTGTCAACGGGGCGGCGGTGATGCCGTTGAAAAAGGACGGGAAGCTGCTGGTGCCGCTGGAGTCGGTCCGGACGACGGGTGAGGCGGCGGTGGAGTTGACCTATGCGACCCCGGCGGGCAAGGGACACTGGTTCGGGCGGCAGCGCCTAGAGGGGCCGCGCTTTAATGTGCCGTTGACGGATGTGCGCTGGGACGTGTACCTGCCCTCCGGCTATCGCTATCATGGGTTTGGCGGGACACTGCTACACAGGCCCGAGTGGCATCAGGATGGCGTGGTGACATATAACTACGAGCAGGAAACGCGGAACGCGATGCTGGCCTACAATGCCAGGGCGGAGGAGGTGCTGAAGCAGGGAGAGACCTTCTGGAAAGCAGGCAAGCAGGCGCAAGCCAAACAGGCCTTGAAGGAGGCGGTGGTATTTTCCCAAGGTCAGCAGGGCCTGAACGAAGACGCCCGGATTCAATACCGCAACCTGATGCGCCAACAGGCGGTCGTGGGTTTCTACAACCGGCGGTCGGCGCTCAAGAAGGCCCGAAACGTGCAGGATGAGGATGAGTCGGCGCAAGGTCTGGCGGCCAACGCCCCTGTCCGGCAGCTCGTGGAGGGCGAATGGACGGCGGATTACGGGCGGCAGGTGGAGCAGCAAATGGATGCGAAGGACATCGGCAATCTCAACATGGTGGCCGACAAGCTGCTGGAACAGCAGGCGGCAGCGCAGGTTCGGGCGAATCCGATCCGGATCACGATGCCGATCCTGGGCCAACATCTGGCGTTTCACCGTGAACTGCAAATTCACCCCGACAGTGAGATGGCCATTGAATTCAAGGCGTCAAGCGGATGGTGGGGCCGGTTGCTGGGTTCGGTGGTGGCGGGGGCGGTGGTACTGGGATTGCTGTTGACGGCGATTTGCTCGCCCAGGATCAGGGCGGCCAGCGAGAAATAGTCGGTGATGTTAGGCGTCCGGGGTGCTGCGGGATGCGTGCCGTGACCCCGATGCGTGCTCCGGGTGGCGTGCTGGCAATCAGTCTTTGCGCTTGTGATATTCCGTAGCCACACCCGGAGCCTGGCACTGCTGGCGATAGGCGCGGGGAGTCATGCCGCAAAGGCGGGAAAATTGCGCGTAGAAGCGGGAGAGGGATCCGAATCCCGCCTCCATCGCGACATCGATGATCTTATTGTTGGTTGTGGACAACATGCGTTGCGCGTGCCACACCCGGTGCTGGATCACATAGTCCATCAGGCTCACCCCAAAAACCGACTTGAACAGGGCGCAGGCGTAGTTTCGGTGCAGGCCGGTTGAACCGGTGATGGTCTCGAGCCGCAATGGATCCTGGTAATGTAGCGAGATGTAGCAGGCCATCGTTTCGACCTTCGATGGGTTGGTGGAGGGCCGGGAGGGTTGGGTCAAGCGTGGCGGAACCCAGGACTGTGCCATCCTGAACAACCGGGCCTCGATTTCCATCAATGCGATGGCTTCATCGTGTTCCCCGGCAAGTTCACGGTGACTGAGTGTGCGGCACCAGTCCGCTATCAGCGCAGGATCCCAAGGCAGGGCGGGCGGGGTATGTAAGGTTCCATGCAGAATGGATTCCGTGAAGGCTGAGGGCAACGTCCATTGGAGGAACCGAGCCAGCGGGACGGTCACCCAGTGCATGCGCGGTTGGGCAACCTCGGTCAGGCGGTGCGGCACGGCTCCCCAGAAGATCGCCCACTGCCCCTCCTGGATTGTGATGCGCCGATCACGGAAGAGATAGGCGATGCGCCCCTTTTCCATAAAGTTGATCTCGATATCGTTGTGGCAATGGGGCGTGGTCATGGGAGAGGGGACTCCGCTCCGTCCCCATAGACCCATCTGCCCGATTCTCTTGAGCGTGGATGTTTGTATTTGCATGACCTGAAAATACAGGAATAAATGGCTTAATAATGGGAGGAAACTTTCATAAAATCGCAGTAGGGTCAATGTCATTCTGTAAGAACGGAAGGAGATATGAACCGTGAATCTAATAACAAAACCCGATTTTGACATGTGCGCGAAGCGGATGGAGGCGTTCTGGAACCGGGCTGTTCTGGATCGGCCCTTCATTCAGGTCACCGCGCCAAAGCCCGAAAGCGTACCGCTGCCAGTCAGTCGGCATGACTCGCTCCGGGCGCGCTGGCTCGACGCCGATTTTGCCGTGGATCGCGCGCTGGCGTTCACGGAGAACATTTACTGGGGCGCGGACGCGATCCCCATGTTTTTCCCCAATCTCGGGCCGGAGGTCATGTCGACCGCCTATGGAGCGGAATTGGACTTTTCCGAGAGAACCTCATGGTCTCATCCCGTTCTCCAGGACTGGGACAGGTTGGAGTCCCTGAGTTTCAATCCGAACTCGTTCTATATATCCAAGATCCTGGAGATCATGCGTTGCGGTTTGGAACGGGGCCGTGGCCGATTCATTACCGGGATCACGGATATCCACCCCGGCGGTGACCTGGCGGCCTCCCTGCGGAATCCGCAGGACTTCTGTATCGATCTGCTGGACTCCCCGGAACTTGTGGAACGGTTACTGGTCAAGATCCAGCCGGATTTCCAGCGTTTCTACGACCTTCAGTACCAGGTCATGCTTCAGATGGGGCAAACCGTGACCACAACTTGGGCGACATTCTTCACGGAAGGTCGCTACTATGTTCCCAGTAACGATTTCTCCTGCATGGTTTCACCGGAGCTATTCGAGCGGTTTTTCCTGTCCCGACTGGCCGAGGAGTGCACCTTCCTGGACCGTTCGGTCTATCATCTCGATGGTCCCAATGCGTTACCGCACCTGCCAGCCATTCTGAGCATAGCCGATCTTGACGCGGTGCAATGGGTCTATGGCGAGGGACATGGCCCTGCCCGCCGATGGATTCCCGTTTACCAACAGATCCAGGCTGCAGGCAAGGGGTTGCAGGTCTGTGGCTGTACGTTGGATGATCTCGATGATCTGATGGCCAACCTGCGACCAGAGGGGGTGGCCCTGACGGGGGGATGCCATTCCATCGCCGAGGCCGATGCCTTTATCCGCAAGGCATCACAATGGAGCTGATTTCGATCGTTGGTGTCTGCATGCGGGATATGCCGTGGAGACACGCGGTATGTGCCCAGAAACATGGTGGGGCGGGGGCGTAAGCTGGGAATTTAGACGACACCGGGGGACGACACCGGGGTCACATCTCGACAAGCGACAAATAAAGGTTGCGAGTTGGCGGGTGGGTCTGATACAAGGGGCGGCATGGCAAGACCCGTAAGAGTGGATGTTGAGGGAGGATGGTACCATGTGACGGCGCGAGGGATCGAGCGGAGGCTGATCTTCGAGGACGTGAGGGACCATGAGCATTTTCTTGAACTGCTACCCGCGATGGTCGAGCGGTACGGGGTGGAAATTCATGCGTATGTGCTCATGGTCAACCATTATCACCTGTTGATTCGGACGCCGAATGCGAACGCCAGCGCGGCCATCCAGTGGCTCAATGTCAGTTACAGCGTATGGTTTAACCGGCGACGGAACCGGGTGGGGCATGTGTTCCAAGGACGGTTTGCCAGTGTGCTGATAGACGGGGAAGGCTCCTGGGCGATGTCGGCCAGCGTGTATGTCCATCTCAACCCCATTCGGATGAAGAAGGAGGGGTTGGGGAAGGCGAGCAACCGTGCAGAAAGCCGGGGGCTGGCACCGATAGACCGGGAGGCTGTGAAGCGGCGGCTGAAGAAACTGAAGGAGTACCGGTGGAGTTCATATGGTGCGTATGCGGGTTATAGTCCGGCTCCGGAATGGCTTGTGACGGGGGAGTTGCTGGAGCGTGGCGGGGGGCGCAAGGCGTATCGAGAGTATGTCCAGCGACACGTGACGCGGGGCGATTCGCCGGAAGGATATGAGGATTTTGGGGGCCGAGTGGCGATAGGCTCGCTGGAGTTTATGGAAAAGGTGAAGGGCTGGGTTGGGCGAGTGACGAAGGAGCAGCCGGATCGCAGGCAGGTGCTGAAGAGGGTGACGGTAGAGGAAGTGATAAGGGTGGTGGAGCAGAAGCGAGGTGAGGGCTGGAGCGAGTTTTCGAACCGGCACGGAGATTGGGGGCGGGAGTTGGT
>JBIKMI010000391.1:0-3585 GCA_044359285.1 Kiritimatiellia bacterium | reverse complement strand
CTCCTTGTCCACGCCCGCAGAATGGAGGAGGAAAAGGACATCGTTCTCACTTCCCGAATGCTTGGTACCAACTACTTCTATCAGTCCATGTTTTTCCTCAATGCGCGGTTGTCCAAGCTGTACGACAAGCTTGGTCGCTCAGAGGACGCGATGCGTCACATGAGTAATGCCATAGCGATTGCGGCCAAATGGAAAGGGAGCGCCCCCGAGCCCACTGCTGTGCTCAGAGATGTGGAGATTTTTGACTCTTTCCAGGGAAAAGACAGAGAATGGAAAGCCAACAAGGCACCGGAGGCGACGCGGTAGCCCGCGCGCCTCACTGCCGGGCGTTCGACGAGAGGTAGGAATAGAATATGACGAAAGACTGTGGATATTCGGAGCGCTACCGCCCGCAGTTTCATTTCACCGCCAGAGAGAATTGGTTGAATGATCCCAACGGCTGCGTCTTTCACGACGGAGAGTACCACCTGTTCTTTCAGCGCAATCCGGCTGGCCTGGAATGGGGCAACATGAAAATCCAGGGACAGGCTAATAGTAAACTAATTGTTTACAATTAAACTAATACAGTATAGATATATGCGTAGTTAAGGGCGGTAAGCCCTGGGAGAAGACTATGCGTACAGCCAGAATCGTTGAGGAGGGGGCGGCCTATTATCATGTGATCTCGCGGGTAGTCGGGCGAGCCTTTGTGTTCCATGATGATGCCGAGCGGGAGCGGTTCAGGAAGATCCTGCGGGCTGTAGAAGGCTATTCCGGTGTTCAGATCGTGACCTACGCCATTCTTTCCAACCCTATTAGCGCAAAATCCGGTTGGATTTTAGGTTAAGCGACCGCCTTTTCGACCATATCGACAAACTTTTTTGAGAAGTCTGGCATGGCGATTACGGGTTTGAGCTTCGCTGGGATTTTTTCTGGATTGATTTGAGCTTCCTGGAAAGCCTTGCGCAGGGCAGCTATCTCGATTTCAGCGAAAACTTCCTCGAGGGAGCTTTTTCCATTGAGGAGGACCGTCAAGTAGGTTGGGTTCTGCAAGTTTTTGACCAGCGGGGTTTCGGCGAGGATCGTCCGGAGCATGCGGCCTGACGAGGCGTTTCCGGTGCGGCGACGGTTACCGCGTTTAATGCTGCGGAAGAATTGTTCGAGTATATTGTTGGTTCGTTGTGGTTGGATCAGGAAAGTTCCGGATGGTGTCTGGATGGTAATTGGGTCGGCAAAGAGCTTGCCCCAGTACTTGTTGATCTGTTCGATCATTTTATGTGCGGCCCGGTCCTGCGGATAGTCCTTGCGGCTGGTCAGCCAGGTACGGAACGTTGTAACATTCTTTTCGATGGTACTGATGTTGTTTTGATTACCTCCGTCATTGAGCCCATGCGGGCCGGTCGACATCGCAATCCGCATGGCTTTGCGCAGTTTCTCGAAGATGATGATTTTCGCTTCGAGCGCCGCGATGGCTTTCCAAAGGGTTCTGTCCATCATGATTGGCTGCAGAATGTTATGGAGTTTACAGTAGGGAAGGTTATCCCGCCACTGGCCCCTCAACTGGATACCCTTGATCCGCTCGATATCCGTGCTTAAACGGCGGAGCCGCCGGGCGAAGGACAGGTGCTGATGATCGAACGGAAAGCCGTATCCGTCGCCATTGGTTTTTGCACTCAGCGCCCATTGGATCAGAGTGTAGGCCGCGACCACCGGGGCTAAGGCGACCGCTTTGGCGGGAAACGCGGCGAGCCCCAGGCCGCATTGCAGGGCGTCACTCATCGCGGGGTTGGCGTCCATTTCGCGCTTTAACTGTCTGGCACGGGAGTGCAGCTTCGCGCTGATGCCATGCTGGTTGAGCCGTGTGCGGATTATGTCGTAGTCAGGCCCCAGGTAATCCTTGCCGATATCGCGCAGAAAATGGAAATGGCAGATAAAGTCGGGGACGCCGGGGAAGACGCTGGCCACGGCTGCCAGAATACCGTTTCCCATGTCGTGAACCAAGGCTGCTGGGATGCCGAAGGCCTGTTTGAGCCGCTCCAGAAACGGCGCGATATACGTTTCGTTTTCGGAGGGCAACTTGACGTTGCCCAACACAATATCGGAGAGCGCATCGATCGAACTCATCAGAAACGGATCCCCCCCTTCACAGGTGGCGTCCAAGTGACAGATGTAGCCACCACGGGTCTGCATGTCGGCGCGCAGCTCCGGTGCCCGGCGCTGATGAGCAAGAGCCAGGTAGACGATGAACTTCATGCCCAGCAGCGAGACCTCCCGCGGGCTGATATGGATGTTGTTTTGCGCCAGTTCTGCCACAACCTCGGTTTCGTTGCGATACCGCAGGAACAGGGCTTTTCCGGCATAGACCATCACGTCGTAGCCGAAGTTGGCGCCGGAAGGCACCAGGGCGCAAAGTTCTTCTGAACGCTGCGTCTTGCCGCATGATGTGCAAAGCAAGAACACTTCTCGCGCCTGAAATGGGCCGAGATGCAACGTATGGACTGTACGGACGCGCGTTTTCCGGACCGTTAACTTGGTGTCACACTCAGGACAGTGCGTCCGTTCGGAGCGGAACTCAACCACAGGCGGCTTGCCAAACAGAGTGGACGTGCGCAGATCCTGAACCAGAGCGGTCCGATGTGCCGCCAGGCTACGAATCAGGTCGAATGTGGCGTTTTTTTTAAAGTCAGGCCGTGGCGCAGGAAGAAGTCAGAGAGACTGCCGGCTTCGACCAAGACCTTTTGCTTTCGTAGTTGCCGACTCAAGGCTTCGTGACTCAAGGCGGGGTGTTTGATCTTTTCCACCAGGATCGCAATCGCTTCGGAGGGTGTCGGTTGCCGGTTGGCTGCATGAAGCATGCCGAGGCGGCGCTCCCGCTGTCCGTTGTAAACCGCTGTGTCCGCACCGTAGTAGATGAACCTTCCTTGTGTTTTTTCCCGTCTAAGTTTCGGCTCGGCGGCAAAAGCCGAAAGGAATGAACGTGGATCCAGCCCCACCAGGACCCGCAACTCGCCGGCGTCAAGGCCTGCGGGCGAGCGCTGAACTACAGCGATAACGGTCTGCTTCAGATTGCCATATTGCGAGAAGAACATCCCACGCCAACGCCACAACCCGTTGTCATCAAACTCCGGTACGTCCGGCAAGGTGTAGTATCGGCCGTTGTGGTTGTAACTGTTAGTGGCCTGCCATTGCTTCAACCGTCGGCGGGCGGTGTGGATGCTGCTGCGTATGAACTCGGCGACCTCCCCCAGCGTCATGGTCTTGCGCCGTCCAAATGCTTTGCGTGCCCGCTCGGTCTCCTGCTCGGAACTCCAGTTCATTGCCGTCCTCCTGCTTTTGCTCAAGTATATGATTAAACATCAATTGCTGACATATACTTGAGCATCTGGCGGAACAACGCAAGCGGAAAAATCCAGATAAACAGGAAAAAAATAGCCGAATCTGCCATCCAAGGCGGACAAATCGCCCGATCCTATACTTGAGCAGCACGAAAACCACTGCTGTAACTGCCTCATCACGCGACTGTTACAAGGAAGCCAACCGGATTTTGCGCTAATAGTAAAAGTGCTTTAAAAGCCGCCTTTGCTATCTAAAATATAGCTTTAACAA
>JBIKMI010000290.1:0-3593 GCA_044359285.1 Kiritimatiellia bacterium | reverse complement strand
CGGGTGCGCCTGCGGAAGGGACTTAACACCCTGCTCTTCAAGCTTGACCGCGACGGCTGCGCGGCGCGGGTTGTTCCTGTTCCCGGCGCAAAGAAGCCGGTTCTGCGCCAGGTTGTCTTTGCTCCGCCGGCCCCGGTGCGGCGGCTGTCCACCGAGGAGCAGCTGGCACGCTGGGCGCTGGAGAAGAAACCGGTGCTGCCGTTCCGGGGGCGAACCGCCGCCGATCTGGGGCGGTGGCAGAAGACGTTTCGTGCGCACGTCCGGCGCTGCCTCGGTCCGTTTCCCGCTGAGGTTCCCGGCGAAGCCGTGCTGGTGGAGAAGGAGATGACCGCCGGCGGCGTCGAACGGCGGCTTTACGAATTGCCTTCCGAAGCCGGCGGCGTACTGCCCTTCTACCTGATGCTGCCGCCGCCGGAGAAGCGGCGCAACCGGGTGCTGATCACCGCCCATGGCCATGAGAAGACGTGGCGGGAGGTTGCCGGAGTGGATCGTGGCCCGCGGGCGACCCGGCTCACGGTTGGCGCGTATGCGGGCAACTATGCCCTGCAGCTTGCCGAGCGGGGTTGGACGACGGCGGTCTGCTGTCAAAGGGGATTCGCGGCTCGCAACGATCACCGGGGTCCTGGCGACAAGTGCAACCATGCCGCCTGGATGGCGATGGCCCAGGGGCACACTTACGTGGCGCTGCACCTGCATGATATCCGCCGCATGACGCGGGCCGTGCTCGGCCTCCCTGAAACCGCCGGGTGCGGCGCGCCCGGACTGTTGGGTCTTTCCGGCGGCGGCTCGCTGTCCTATCTGCTGGCGGCAACGGATCCGCTTTACGCGGCGGTGGCGGTCTTCTGCTGTATCTGCCGTTACCGTGACTACGCCCTGGGCGAGGGATGCGGCATGCAGGTTCTCCCTCTGCTCTATCCGACAGGAGACGTGAGCGAAGTGTTATCGCTGATCGCCCCGCGTCCGCTGCTGATCGGGCAGGGCCGTCTGGACGCGATCTTCAGCGTGGTTACGACGCGTGACATTTACAGGGAGGCCGCGCGCGCGTGGCGCGCCGCGGGCCGCGAGCGGGCGGTACGCCTGGCGGTCTACGAGAAAGCCCATGAGGTGGATGTTGCTGCTGCGAACCGGTTCTTTATGGACGTGCTGGCGTAGCTCCTTTCTGGCGAACTTCCCTCACGTGGAGGGGTTGTGCCCGGCTGACCGGAAGGTAAAGGTGTATCATTCTGCAATGTTATATTTGCAGAATGCACAGTACTAATTCTTCCGCGGTTCTTTAAAATGTGAGATAAAACAGAAAGATTGTGATATGAAATCATGCGCCATAGAGCAAAAGTTTCGCAGCCTGTTGGTCGTGGACATCCATCCTGAGGATCAGCTCGATGCCTTTGAAGCCATGCAGCCCGGGGGTATCGTTGTGCGGCGTCGCCATACCCGGAGCCCGGCGCAGGTCCGGGAACTGATACGCCGGCACCAGCAACGCTCCGGGGCGCCGCTGATGGTTGCCGGTAACTTCGAGTGGGGGGTTGCCAATGATGTGCGCAGCTGCCGCTCGTTCTTCCCCGGGGTGATGGCTCTCTCGGCGGCCAGTGGCCGGGATCTTGGCCTGGTTTATGAGCAAGGCCGGGCGATCGGACAGGAAGCCCGCAGCCTCGGAGTGAATACGGTCTTCGGGCCGGCCATCGATGTGATTCAGAGGGATTCGAGCGAAGTCGGCACCCGGGGATTCTCCCGCGATCCGAAACAGGTCGCCGCCTATGCCGCCCGGTATATCGCCGGCCTGCAGGATGGTGGCGTGGCGGCGGTGGCCAAGCATTTTCCCGGTGGCGGCAATGCCGCCACGGATTCGCACCTCGGGCTGCCCGTTCTGCGTGAGTCGCTGGCCGATATCCGCCGGATTGGATTGAAGCCCTTCGTGTCGGCGGTCGCGGCGGGAACGGCCGGGGTGATGATGAGCCACCACGCCTATCCCCGGATCAACGGCGACAAACGGCCCGGCACCTTGTCGGAGAACATGGTCAAACTCCTGCGGAATGAATTGGGATTTGATGGGTTCCTGATTACCGACAACATGGGCATGGGGGCGACGCGGAATCACTACTCCCTGCCTGAGCTGCTGTTGGGACCGCTGCGTGCCGGACATGACCTGGTGCTGGTTCGTAGTGAGATTGTCACCCTGCCACTGCTTGCCGAATGCCTGGAGCTCATCCGGCGTGAGCCTGCGCTCCAGGAGAAGATCGAGGTTGCTTATGACCGGATGGCGCACATCCGCCGGCAATGGCGCATGGGCAAGGCGACGGGCAGCCAGCCGAAGCTGGAGGCCGCCAGTCGCGCGTTGGGTGAGGTGATCAGCCGCAAGGCCGTCACCGTGCTGCGCGATCCCGGGAAATTGCTGCCGCTGACGGAAGCACGATATGGCCGCCTCCTCATTGTGTCGCCCCAGGTCCAGGATGGTTTCCATATTGCCCTGCCGAGTAATTTCGGGTATCTGGCCATGGAGTTGAAGAAACACTTCCTGGAAGCGGACCTCGTCTTTGCCTCCGATTCCCCGACGGCGGGGGAGCAGGCGGCGATTCTCAAGAAGGCCGGGCCGGCGGCGGTGGTCGTGCTCGAAATCCATGACGAGCAGTCTCTGACAGGGCTCGCCCGCGGGCAGGTGGAGCTGTGCCGTAAACTCCTGCGGGCCTGTGGCGACAAGCTGGTGATCGCCGGCCTTTATTCGCCGCTTTTTTTGGAGAAGTTGCCACAAAAAGGCGCTGCTGTTTTTGCCTTCAGTGCGATGCCGGCCTCGCAGGTTGCTCTTGCCGGGGCCCTTCTTGGTAAGTTCAAGGCCAAGCGGAATTGACATCATAGATCATGAAGATATGAACTGTATGCAGCGAAAAATGATGGGGTTAATATTGGGCGCATCTGCGATGAGGTGCGCAAATAATCGCAGATGCGCCCAAGTAGCGAACCCGGCTCGTTATTCTCGGAAAGCTGCCTTTGCGGCGCATTTTACACCACGCTGGCGCGTTTTTCCTAAATGATTAGATGGTATGCGAGGTTTTCTTTTGGCGCGTTTTTCTTGACGTAGTGCTGTTCTGGCGTATTATTCATAATTATTTCGTATTTTTCACGGAGGTACTATGACTGAGCACGATTTGCGCGCTACGGGAATCAGACCGGCAGGCTATGAAGCGTTGATTGCCAGATTCCGTTTGGATGTGATCCCGAACTGGCATCAATCCTTTGTTGCCACAGGAAACACACACAAGGTCGATACGACCGCAGGTGTAACCAGGGAAGTGTACCCGGCCAGGTACTGGCCCGGGGACACGCTCGGTGACCACTTGGAGTTTGCGCTTAAGTACGACGGAACAAATCTTGCCATCCTCGTCAGTGTGTTCAAATCGGTACCCATGGAGGAAGTCCAGCGATATGTCGCGTCTGCGCCAAGAGGAAAGTACTCCCGGCGACTGTGGTTCCTATACGAGATGCTCACGGGATCGGCAATGCCAATGGAAGACCTGAAGACCGGTGGCTACATTGATCTGCTCGATCCCGACGAGTACTACACGGTGACCGCCCCCCATCCGGTTCGCCGCCAGCGCATC
>JBIKMI010000288.1:0-3611 GCA_044359285.1 Kiritimatiellia bacterium | reverse complement strand
TGATATATGGGGCCGCTTTGGATCCGGAGGGGAACTCGACATCTTCAAGCGCCACCTCATAGGTCTTGCCGTCCGCTTTCTGGCATGTTGCCCTGAGTCCGCGCTGAGTATTGCCGTCATACTCGACTTCCTTGATCGACACCGTCTCGCCGATTATCGACCCCTCCACCGGTAGCGGCACCTCATCCTCGAATGTCTGACGGAATGCCCACAACTGCTCATCCTCGCCATAGGCGTCAACGAGTATGTCCTCCAACAGATGATCGATTTCCCGCTGCTTACTCATATTGGCACCGCCGTCTCTGAGGCACCCCTCCCCGCTTCACAACACTTCTTAAACTTTTTTCCGCTACCGCATGGACAAGGAGCATTGCGTCCCACCTTCGGCTCAGACCTGACAACCGTATCAGAATTGGGCGTCCGTTCCCTTGGGTGGGATTGGTCTGTACGCAAGCGAAGTTCACGTTTGGGTTTGAAACAGTGCCACCAGTTCATTTCCTTGACCACATCGGAGATTAATCCGCGACAGTGCTGTCGCGATCGGGACAACACCGCCTCTTCCGTCATGGCGAAAGCCTCATTGACCTCCCGGGGTTGCATATAACCAGGAAGAAGCAACCCGGCCTCGTAGGCACCACTTATGTCATCGACCAGCGTCTTGGCGTAGAGATCAACGGCTTCGGATGCCAACACGTCCCAGATATGCGAATACTCCTTTTCAAGTTTCCCGCGAAATAACTCGGCGAAATATGCAATGACATCAGGCCGAGGAATCACTCCTGTGTAAACGAGTACGGCCAGAGAACGAAGCGCCGAACCGCGGACGAATTCATCCACAGATGCATCCTCAACAATCGATTTGATAGGAGTGACATTCCCGTCGCATACCGATGCTATCAACCGCGACAATCCCTCCGTTAACGTGTCACCCAACAAGTCATCCAGTGTTTCACGGGGTAATCTACAAAGTTCAATTATGAGCGGATAGGCGCTCTGTTCACGGAACTGCGCGAGCAGGTACATGGAATATAAGGGCAGGAAATAGGCGCCGTCATCCCTCGGCTCACCCACATGAAGAGACGCATCCTTAATCGCCTGAAGTAGGCGGGGCGTGATTTCGTCACGCATCTCAATCGCCGCCCTAACAGCCTCGACAGGGAAATAGCCACGGTTCTGTGACAGTTCACCCATAATATCGTTAATTTCCATCATAACTCACGTTCTGGTTTGGATCCGCTATTTTCCAACCTTCGAAAGGGAGTAAAATTGCTTGTATTTTCGCGCCACATATCAGATATTGTTAATGCAGGTTCGGCTCAGGGACTGCTTCGGCGGTTCCAAAAGCGTTACCTGCTTTTTTATTTCCCCCGTCTCGTCTCATACGGATCGGGAATGTAAACGATCCCGTGCATGGGGTATACCTGTCCACTCTTGTAACCATCTCCACTAAACTGCAGGCTTCGAATGTCAGACTCAAACGCCCCGGCGATCTCCGATCTCACATCAGCATCCATGCCAACAGACGGCAACCTGAATCCCCAGTTGATTGCGTAAATGCAGAGGTCCGCGACCTGTACGGGATAAGCCATGTCCGAAGAAACGAAAAATGGCACCGGAACAATCCTGGCCGTTCGTTGCTTTCCAGTCAGTGTTTTGGTGAAATACCTGTGCATCTTACTCACGAACGCACGGTCTTCGACGCGCTCGGTCTCATCCATTACAATCAACCCGGTCTCTTGCTCTCGTTCGAGGAAATAATAATACCGCTCAAAAAGGAAAACATGATCCTTCCGCAGATACTCATCGGTTTCAAGTGTCGTCGGACGCTCCACTGTTCTCGGTATAGCTGTTGCGAAAATATTCCCCCGATGTTCGTGAAGCAGGTGCAACACATCCCGCATAAAGGCAATACAGGCTTGGCCATAGCCTGTGAATTCCGGCCTCGTCGGCGTCTGCTGGGCGGCCCCTTTATTAAGAAACGCCAACGCCAAACGCCGCCGTTCCTCCGCCTCCAGCGGGGATCCTTGATTGGCCCACTTGAAAACCCTATTCTTGAGCAACTTCATGCCTTTGATCTCAGATCCGAATTGGTGCAGATGTCCTCCGAAGTTTGCCAACTCAGCGGCCTGAATGCTCCGGACAAATTGCCAAAGATCGGAATCATGTAGCGCGATCCCGCCGCGAACCTCGTACGGGACAACTCCGTGGTCATGCCCGCTCTCATCCATAAAAAGAAGATAGCTCATAATTAGTGGGAGAATGTCAAAAGGTCGGGATTGGTTCAAGACCGATCCGGGAAATGATCAGGGGAAACTCATACACCAGCGGCGAATGTTTAGTTTTCGGGATTCATGCGATTGTGCGCCACTATGCTCAACACTATGCGCGATCCTTGACCGTGTAGTCTCACTCATGTATCTTTTCCCCAGATGTCATTGGAATATCGGTGTTTGTGATATATTTCACGAGGTTTGTTCTGCCGAAATAATGGCGCAAACTGACGCAAACACGTCAAACAATAACATCCGAATTCAGGCATAAGTATTTGACAGCAAACAGGTTGGGCGAGTGGTGAAATTGGCAGACACGCAAGACTTAGGATCTTGTGCCGCAAGGCTTGGGGGTTCAAGTCCCCCCTCGCCCACCAACCCTTTAAAACAGTGGTTTTATCGGAGTTTTCATCGGACATTTTAACTAGTTACGGACTCACTGGCGTCCCACAGGGTTGCAGGGATGGGAGCGGCTACTTCACATCCAACTCGACGCTCTGCGAATGGCTGTTGAACTCGGGGGCGTACAGGCTCTGGATGCTGGCAATACCCGTCTGGTACCGGCCCTTGAGCTGCACCCGGACGCTGTACTCGAACACGTACACGCCCTTGGGCAGGTAATGGATGAAGAAGTGGCTCGCGGTGTCACGCGTGCTTTCGTAGTACGCCAACCCGTCCTGATACTTCGTCTCGCTCAACACATTCACCGGCTCGGTGCCGCTACCGCGCTGGTCCTTGAGGTGCACGTACTCCATGTCGCGGTCCACGCGCAACTCGATCCGGCAAACCAGTTCATCGCCCACCGCCAGCGCGCCCTTGACCGGTTCCAGCACCTGCCCCTTCCTGGTCGTCTCCTTGCGGTAAAGCGTCTTCTTGAGCTTCAACGGCGTGCCTTCATAGGCCGTGACCTTGGTCATATCCTCCAGATACTGCCAGTGCACGCTGCCCCAACTGACGCCTTCATCACTCTTCTTGACGGTGATCCGGCCCATGGCAGGCTTGATCTCGCCCCGGACAAACTTCTGCTCATAGAACCCGGTCCCGGCCTCAACCTTCTCCGGCTTGATCGCCGCGCCCCCAAGACTGACCTCGACCAGTGCATCGCTGGCCAGCAGGTTCATCCCGCGCAACAGCAACCCGTACACGGCATCGGCCGTCGCCTTGCTCGTCTTCCAGTCCTGCGTCTGCTTCTGTTTCAACAGCCAGACCTTGCAGTCTTCCACGGCCTTCGCGTCGCCCATGACCTCATCAAAGGCTTCGATCATCAGCGCCTGGGTCTCGATCGGTGCGCGGTACCACCACCAGCTCAACTCCAGGTCACGCCAGTACATCCCCATTTCC
>JBIKMI010000051.1:0-13314 GCA_044359285.1 Kiritimatiellia bacterium | reverse complement strand
TTACGTCCGGGATTCCACACCTCGCGCGGTATTATTGTGGCCAAGGCCCTGGTGTCAGTCAACCGGAGGTCCTGATCATGGCACGTCTGGGAATTGATTACGGCACCACGAACACCGTTGTGGTTTGTGCGGACCGGGGGCGGTATCCCCTCATCCCCCATGTCACGGATACGGCCATCGGCCGGGTCGCCCGCGAGGCGTTTCCCTCTTTCTTCGTCTACGACACCACCACGCGCGGACTCCGCTTCGGCGCCGAAGCCGAACGTTCGCTGGCCGAACCCGGGGCGGCACAGCGCTATATCCCGGTTCGCTCCTTTAAACGGTTATTCCGGAATTACGTGGACGGCATGCGGATTGCCACGGAATCCATTCCCGGCGGACTGGATATGCGGGACACCTTCCAGCAATTCACCCGGGCAATCTACGCGTCCGTGCGCGCCTCGGGCATTGTGGGACCCAGCGAACCGCTCGAGGCCGTGCTCACCTGGCCCGCGAATGCCAATGGTGCCCAGCGCCACCTGACCCGCTCGGCCTTCAAGGAGGCTGGGTTCTCGGTCATCAGCACCTTGAACGAGCCCTCCGCGGCCGCCATCGAGCTGGCGGACCGCATGGTGCATGGCAACCGCGCCAAGGCGCGCCAGTCCAAAATGACGGTCGCCGTCTTCGATCTGGGCGGGGGCACCTTCGACGCCTCGGTCGTGCACATCCAGGCCACCGACTACACCGTGCTCAGCTCGGCGGGCATCGAGAATCTGGGCGGGGATGACTTTGACGCCGTATTGGCCGGGCTTTTCTGCGAGAAGTTGAAGATCAAACTCGCGGAACTCTCCCCCTTCCACCACACCCTGCTCCTGATGCATGCCTGCCGTGAGAAGGAACGGCTGAGCGCGGGTCAGTCCCGTACCCTCACCCTGGATCCCGAGGAAATCGGCCTGTCCGGCAACCCGGTCAAAGTGACGGCCGCCGCCTACGAGAAACAGCTGACCGATCTGCTCGAACCAGCGGTGGCAAAACTTGAAGAAGTGATCAAGGTGGCGGGCAACGATGAATTGGAGACCATCTACCTGGTGGGCGGCTCATCACGTCTGCCGCTGGTGAGCAAACTGATTGCACACCGCTTCCCGAAAGTGAAACTCTTCACCACGGACAAACCCTTCAGCGCCACCTCCATGGGCGCAGCCATCCAAAGCGTCGAAACCATGCGGGTACACGAGGTGTTTGCCCGCCATTTCGGCGTGATCCGGCTGGCGGACCACGGGACCCGCGAAGTCTTTGCGCCCGTCTTTCAAGCCGGCCTGCGGCTACCTGCCCGCGGCGAGGAGCCGATTTCAATCGAGTTCCGCTATCAGCCTCGCCATAATATCGGCCGTTTCCGCTATCTGGAGTGCACCGCCGTGGGTGCCAACGGGAAACCGGAAGCCGGCTTACGGACCTGGTCTGAAATCCTGTTCCCGTACGACACCACCCTGGCGATCAATGAGATGCTGACCCCGATCCAGATTTTTCACAAAAATGATCTCGCCGGCGAAGCCCTGGAGACCTACACTTGCGACAGTGATGGCATTATCACCGTGCAAATCAAACGGGCTGATGGCCAGTCCCGCACCTTTGAAGTGTTCCGCTCCTAAGCTATCGCAACCATCACTGGCGTCCTGTAAGGCCGCCAAGGCTGTAGCGATTTAGGCTTTAGGCTGTTAGGTGAAACGACAGAAAGTGGCTTTGAAAATCACAAAAATGACCTAGAGTGAAAACAAGAAAAAATGCACGAATTCCCTAAAAGTCTACAGCCTACAGTCTAAAAACCTGCGTCCTGTGGGACGCATGTGAGTAACCATGAGCCATGACCGTCCCCAAAGAAAACCTGAAATCAGAGTTGCCACTGGTTCAACGGGATCCTTATCTACAACCGTTTGAACCCGTCATCCGTCGCCGGCTCCAGTTAGCGCAGGCGACGGAAAAGCGGCTCACCCTCGGCAAGACCTCTCTAGCCGACTTTGCCTCCGGCCATGAATTTTTCGGGCTCCATCGTCTCCCTTCCGGAAGCTGGGTGATTCGTGAGTGGGCGCCCCATGCGACCGCTGTTTCGTTAATTGGTGATTTCAACCAGTGGAAGGCAACCCCCGCCTTCGCCTTTACCCGGGCGTCATCCGCCGGGGTCTGGGAGTTGCAGCTCCCGGGCGATGCCTTGAAACACGGGGATCTCTTCAAGCTCCTCGTGGCCTGGCCGGGCGGTTGGGCGGAGCGCATCCCCTCCTATGTGCGGCGCGCCGTCCAGGATGAGCATACCAAAATCTTCAGCGCCCAGGTCTGGTGGCCGGAACAGCCGTATATCTGGAAACACGGCGCCTTTAAACGGAGTACTGACGCCCCCCGGGTGTATGAAGCGCATGTCGGCATGGCCCAGCCCGAGGCACGCCTGGGCACCTATCGGGAATTTGAAGAAAAGATCCTGCCCCGGGTCGTGGCCGCCGGCTATAATACCCTGCAGCTGATGGCCATTCAGGAACACCCCTACTATGGCTCGTTCGGCTATCACGTCAGCAATTATTTCGCGGCCTCCTCGCGCTTTGGCACTCCCGAGGAATTGAAGTCCCTGATTGACGCCGCGCACGGCGCAGGACTGGCCGTCATCATGGACCTGGTCCACTCCCATTCGGTCCGGAACGAGACCGAGGGCCTGAGCCGGTTCGACGGCACCCTGACACAATATTTCCACGAAGGCGCCCGCGGTGATCATGTGGCGTGGGACTCGCGCTGCTTTAATTACGGCAAGACCGAAGTGCTCCATGTCCTGCTCTCCAATTGCCGGTTCTGGCTGGATGAATATAAGTTCGATGGATACCGCTTTGATGGCGTCACCAGCATGCTCTATTACGATCACGGACTGGGGAAGGCCTTTACCTGCTATGATGATTACTACGGGCCGAACGTGGATGACGATGCCGTCGCCTACCTGTCGCTCGCCAATCAGGTCATCCACGCGGTCCGTCCGGATGCCATGACCATTGCCGAAGATGTCAGCGGTATGCCCGGTCTGGGAACGCCGGTTGAAAAGGGTGGCATTGGCTTTGATTTCCGCCTCGCCATGGGAACGCCGGACCACTGGATCAAACTCATCAAGGAAGTTCCCGACGAGCAATGGCATGTCGGGAATCTCTATTACGAGCTAACCAACCGGCGCCAGGATGAGAAGACCATCTCCTACGCCGAATCTCATGATCAGGCCTTGGTGGGGGATAAGACCATTATCTTCCGGCTGATTGATGCCGACATGTATACGGCGATGAGCGTCGCCCAGCCCAATCTGCGGGTCGAGCGGGGACTGGCCCTGCACAAGATGATCCGGCTGATCACGTTGACCACGGCGGGGCACGGGTATCTCAATTTCATGGGCAACGAATTCGGGCACCCGGAGTGGATTGATTTCCCGCGTGAAGGCAATCACTGGAGCTATCACTATGCGCGCCGCCAATGGAACCTGCGCGACGACCCGAATCTCCGCTACCGGTTTCTGGCCGAGTTCGATAAAGCCATGATGGGATTGTGCCGGGACCACAAGCTCATCGAAACGCCCGGCCCGCATTTCCTGCATGAACATATTTCCGATCAGGTGCTGGCCTTTGAACGGGCCGGCCTGGTGTTCATCTTCAACTTCAACCCGGCAAAATCCTTTACGGACTACCCCATTCCGGTTCCGCCAGGCGATTACCGGTTACTGGTCGATAGTGATGCGACGGGTTTCGGCGGGTTTGGCCGACTGGCCCCCTGGGGGGAATATGGCGGCACCAAGGGCTCCATTCTGACCTATCTGCCATCCCGAACGGTACTGGTGTTATCGACCCGTCCCAAGGCCCCATGAACGCACACCCCCACGCGCCCTGCCGCGCCCACCTCTTCCATCGAACTGCCATGCTGGTAGGCAAGCCGGCGATGGAGCGGCTCACCCACATCCGGGTGGCCTTATTTGGCGTAGGCGGCGTGGGCAGCTGGACGGCGGAAGCCCTGATCCGCTCCGGCATTGAACACCTGACGCTGGTGGATTCGGATGACGTCTGCTCGACCAATATCAACCGGCAGCTCCAGGCCACCACCGTGAATGTCGGGAAATCCAAGGTTGAGGAGCTTAAAAAACGGCTTCTGGAAATCAACCCCCATGCCACCATTGATGCCCACCATCTGGCCTATACCGGACGCACCTGCGAGCAGTTTGACCTGAAAACCTACGACTATGTCCTCGACGCCATAGACAGCCTCCAATACAAAGTCATGCTGATTGAGCGCAGTCTGGAGGCCGGCACCATGGTCTATTCCTGCATGGGGGCAGGCGCAAAACTGGATCCGACCCAGGTCAAAGCGGGCCCCCTCTCCCGCACCCGGATGTGTCCCCTCGCCCGGATGGTCCGCAAGCGGCTTGGCAAGAAATGCGTCACCAAGGATTTCCTCTGCGTCTATAGCGAGGAAGTCCCGCTTGATCCCAAAACGGAAACCATCTGCGGCACTGGAAAGTGCGCCTGTTCCCATTCCCCCCAACAACCAACAACCGACACCCAACAACTCGACGACCGTCATCCCGACTGGTGCGCCCGCAAGACCCAGGTCAATGGGACGGCAGTGCATGTGACGGCGGTATTCGGATTTACCCTGGCCGGCTTAGTCATCCAGGATGTCGTCAAGAAGACCTCATAAATGGAGCTCTGCCAATGGGAACCCCGTGAAGTTACCTCTTCGCGGGAGGGGCGCTATACTTACCGCCGGGTTAAACCGGGTTATGGGTAGCCGACAATCGGGGTCATGGACTGTCAGAGGGGTACACCCTGGTGGTTGATCGCGCCGACAAGAGACAGGACAATGATCCGTTCTCCGGTAACCGTACTGATGTCGGTATGAAGGCTCTTCACGGTCTGGCCGGTGATATCCCGGATGATGGCTTCGAGAAGCGGGCGTGCTTTTTCCAGTAACTCCATCCGCACCTGCTTGATAAGGGCGCGGCCATGCCCCTCCGCGTCACTTCGGGCCAGTTGCCGCTCCGCCGGCGTCAAAACACCATGAAGCCGCACAATGATGATATCGTCCAGCAAGTACGTTTTCGTCTCTTCCGGGCCGCGCCCCATGTACTCGCGTTCAAACTTAACGACGGCATCGCTGATTTCCGCCTCCATCTGTCCCTTGGTCTTCATGAGGCGAACTGTAGCAAAGGAAACGTGCCTGCACCATCAGGAAATGTCTCCGTCGGTCGCGGGCTCACGCTACTTGCACACCGCGGTCTTCCGCCCCGTCCACCAGGCTCCGGCCGCCGCAACAGCGGCGCTAACGGCGATCGGCCACAGGTAACTGCCGGTCCAATCGTGCAGCAATCCCCCCAGCAAGGGTCCGGTAAGGCCCGCCATCCCATACGCCAGAAAGAGAAGTGGATACACTCTGCCCACATCGTTCACGCCATAACGGGCGGCCACTTGAGCCGCATACAACACAAAGCAGGCGCCGAACCCGAACCCGACGAGCAGCGCTGCCGCCACAAACGTGACGGGCACGAATCCAGCCGCGATGAGTGCGCCCAAGGCAAGGCATAGGAACAGAAGGGAACCCGGAATGGCCGGGTACCCGCTCCGGTCGGAAATCCACCCCCAGCCGATGCGTCCCGCGGCATTGCCCACGGCCAGCGCGCCGACGGCCGTTGCGGCCGTTTCAGGAGGGAGCCCGCAGGCGATGCCGATCGGCTTAAGCATGCCGATGACCAGCAGCCCGGCAAAGGTGCCGCAGAACATCCCCACGCCCAGCACGCGGAAGCCAGGATCGTTCAGCAGGTGCTTTCCCTCGCTGAAGTTGACCGCCCTACCCGTACCGTCGATGGGCGGTTGAAACAGCAAGAGGGAGCCCACGCACACGACCGCGCCATAGGCCCAGCCGATGGTGCGCCACACCTCCGGAATCGTCCACCCGCTTCTCAGCCACGATGTCGCAAGCGTGGCAAGCAACATGGAGCCGATGCCAAAGCCGGCGACCGCCACGCCTGTGACCAGGCCCTTGTGTTTCGGAAACCATTGAACGCCGGTCGCGAGGGCCGCAACATAGCCAAAGCCGATTCCTGCCCCGCCAATCAGGCTGTACCCCAGCACGATCCCCCCGAAGCCGCCGCCGGACGCGCCGGCGACCATCTGGCCGCCGGCGAACAGCAGTCCGCCCAGGAACCCCACCCAACGCGGCCCCCAACTGGGCAACAGGCGTCCGGCCAGCAACATCGAGACCGTGAACGTCCCGAAGGTCAAGCCGAAGATGAACTGCGCCTGACTGGCGGTCAGTCCGTAATCCGCTCGCAACCCCGGAACAAAAACACTCCACGCATAAATGCCGCCCAGACACATCTGGATGAGCACGGCGGCGGGCAAAACGAACAGGCGCTTGACCGAAACACCCTTGGGCTCCCGATGCTCCATGGCATTCTCCCCGGCGGCGAGGCACGGTGCTGGTTCCAAACTCACGCCATACTCGCGCTCGCCTGTAAGGCTTGATCCGCTTTGACGACCTCTTCGGTCATGCGCGTGCGGTAGGCGGCCAGCGTTTCAAGATCGGACTGACTCCCCATCACGATGGATACCAACGGCCTGTTTTCCATTTTACCTCCTCCTTATGTTGTTCATTATTCAAGCATCCAACCTCTCAATTCAAAGCGGTGACCGGCTTTCCGGACGCCCGTCTGAGGCGGTCCATGATGGCCAGGCCTAATCCCGTCTCGGGTACCGTATCCGCCACGATGCTGTCGAGACCCAGGGCATCCAGACGGTGAAGAGCGGCGAATAGATGGATCGCGGCCTCACGCAAGTCCCCGTCACGGGAAAGCACTTCCACGGCAGCAAAACCGTCCATGCCAGCCCGTGGACGATAGGCGAGGAGTCCGACTTTCGCGCCCGGGGGAACATCGTCACACCGGGAGCCCAGAACGATCGGCGTCCGCGGTGCATAGTGACTGGGAGTTTGACCCGGCGCCGAGGGGCGGCCGGATGATGAGGCGTGATCGAGCGTGACCCCCATGACCCGTTCTATCTCCTCGCGCGCGAGTCCACCGGCGCGAAGGATGGCGGGGCACGGCCCGGCCAGCGACAGGACGGTGGATTCAACGCCCACCGCACAGGGCCCGCCATCCAGCACCATGTCAATGTGGTCGCCGAGATACCTGACCACGTGTTCTGCCGTTGTGGGGCTGACATATCCAAACGGATTGGCGCTCGGCGCCGCGATCGGCACTCCGGTTCGTTCGATCAATGCCATCGCGAGCGGATGCCGCGGCATGCGGACCGCGACGGTCGGAAGACCAGCCGTAACCAGGTCCGGCACCTGCGGCGCTTTGGGCAACACCAGCGTCAACGGTCCCGGCCAGAATTGAGCGATCAGGGATTTGGCCACTGGCGGGACCGCGCCAACCAGAAGAGGCAACTGGTCGGGGCTACTCACATGGACAATCAGAGGGTCAAAATACGGGCGTCCTTTGACTTCGAACACCCTGGCGACGGCCTTCTCGTCAAAAGCCGCCGCTCCCAGGCCATACACGGTCTCGGTGGGGAACGCCACGAGGCCGCCGTTTCGCAAAAGGCCCGCCGCACGGTCGAGCGTGCCGGGATGGCCGTCCTCCCGTTTCTGCATCTCGCGGGACGCCAGGATCCAGTCGGCCGCCTCCCGGATGCCGGGGACGACCGTTGTCCGTGGGCGGAGATCCGCCCGGTGCCTGGCGCCGTGTCCCGTCAACACATAGATCCCGGTGGCCCCGGCATTGTCAGCCAGCGCGACATCGTGCGGGTGGTCGCCCACGACAAACGACCGGGCGAGGTTCAACCCGAACTCGCCAGCCGCCTTTTCCAGGAAAAACGGCCTGGGCTTGATGCAGGCACACTGGTCCTCCCGCCGGTGGGGGCAGTAATAGACTCCGGAAATAACCACCCCGTTCCTGCGCAATTCCCCAACAACATGCTCGTTGACCTGCTCCACCTCATCCGCGCACACGAGCCCGGATGAGACGCCGGGTTGATGCGTAACGATAAACAGGAGGAAATGCTCCTGCAGCGTCACCAGAGCCCGGACGGTATCCGGGTAGAAGACAACCTCAGACGGCATCCTGAGATGGCCGCGATCCTCGATGATCGTGCCATCTCGATCCAGGAAAACCGCTGGTTTCAGAGTCGATCTCATGAAGGCCGCGTCGCGCGACATATTATGGCGTTATCCGGCGCCTCCTTCTGGATCGTGCGGTTCAATTCGTTGGACCATGCTGTGATCATCTCCTGATCGCCTCCTTATTCCATCGGTATGTGCACATCGAGAGCGGCCACTCACAGGCCGACGCGCTTCTTCAATCCGGCGAGCTGCGCCTTCATGCGGGCCGGCAGACGGGCTCCGGCGGTATTGAGATAGGTCTCGATCTCCGGGACCTCACCCTTCCAGCCATCCACGTCGATGCGCAGCAATTCAGCCATTTCGGCCTCGTTGATCTTCAGGCCGCTGACGTCCAGATCGCCAGCCTTCGGCACGTAGCCGACCGGCGTTTCGACCGCGCCGACTTTGCCGTCCACGCGCTCGCACATCCACTTCAGTACGCGAGCATTCTCGCCGAACCCCGGCCAGAGCCACTTGCCGTCAGGAGACTTGCGGAACCAGTTGGCATAGAAAATCTTCGGCGCCTTGGCCCCGAGCTTGTCGCCCATGTTGAACCAGTGCTGCCAGTAGTCGCCGATGTGGTAGCCGCAGAAGGGCAGCATGGCCATCGGGTCGCGGCGGATGGACCCCTTGACGTCCAGCGCGGCGGCGGTCGCTTCGGAGGCGGCCGTGGCGCCCATATAGACACCATGGTCCCAGTCGAAGGACTGGCTGACCAGAGGCACCAATTTGGACCGGCGTCCGCCGAAGATGAAGATGTCGATCGGCACGCCGTTGGGGTCTTCCCAATCGGGGCAGATGACCGGACACTGCCGCGCCGGGGCGGTGAACCGCGCGTTGGGATGCGCGCCCTTGACCGGCTTGCCTTCGGCGTCCTTCTTGTCCGGCGTCCAGTCGTTGCCCTTCCAGTCGATGCCGTGCTTGCACTCGACGTTCATCTCCTCCCACCAGATATCGCCGTCATCGGTCAGCACGCAGTTGGTGAAGATGGCGTTTCCCTTGATGCTGTCCATCGCCATGGGGTTCGACTTGTAGCTCGTCCCCGGGGCGACACCGAAAAAGCCGGATTCCGGGTTGATGGCGCGCAGGCGACCATCCGGCCCGACTTTCATCCAGGCGATGTCATCTCCCACGCACTCACATTTCCAGCCCGGGATCGTGGGCTGAAGCATGGCGAGGTTGGTCTTGCCGCAGGCGCTGGGAAACGCGGCGGCGATATGGAAGCGCTTGCCCTGCGGATTGGTCAGGCGCAGGATCAGCATGTGCTCGGCCATCCAGCCTTCACGGCGGGCCATCGTGGAGGCAATGCGCAGGGCCAGGCACTTCTTGCCGAGCAGCGCGTTGCCGCCATAGCCGGAACCAAAGGACCAGATCAGGTTCTCTTCCGGGAAATGGGCGATGTACTTCTTCTCGATCGGGGCGCACGGCCAGGTGGTATCCTTCTGGCCCGGCTGCAGCGGCGCGCCAACCGAGTGCAGGCAGGGGATGAATTCCCCGTTCTCCCCGAGGGCTTCGATCACCTTGTCCCCGACGCGCGTCATGATGTGCATGTTCACCACGACATAGGGTGACTCAGTAAGTTCAACGCCGATTTTCGAGATGGGCGACCCGATGGGACCCATGCTGAAGGGAATCACATACATCGTGCGGCCCTTCATGCAGCCATCATACAGCCCGCGCATGGTCTTCTTCAGCTCGCCCGGGTCGATCCAGTTGTTGGTCGGACCGGCTTCTTCCCGGGATTTCGAAGCGATATAGGTGCGGTCCTCGACCCGGGCCACGTCGCTCGGGTGGCTGCGGAAGAGGTAGCTGTTCGGCCGTTTCTTCAGGGGAGTAGCCGCACCGGCATCCACCATGATCTTGATCATGGCGTCGTATTCAGCCTTGGAGCCGTCGCACCAGACGACCTTGTCAGGCTTGACCATGGCTTGGATTTCGGCAACCCAGTTAACAAGTTTCTTGTTCTTGCATGTGACTGTCATCTTGTGTGCTTCCCTTCTTTTTTTGGTTCTCTCAATCCTCAGGAGTTGAAAAGCAAAAAGCCGGCACGGCGCCCACATGGGGTTCCCGTACCGGCCTGTTCGCACCTGGCGGATCGACTCCGCCCTTTGCTCTCCTGCCCGCAAATATTCCGGATTGATAAAACATTGCCGGAACTAAGTCAAGGCGGATTATTACCCCCATCTATGGATATTCTGCACCGGATCGTAGATGCGCCCGTCTTGATCTTGACGTTCTCGCCGGATTTGCGCATGATCGAAACGATGAACCAGTTGCAAAAATGTCCTTAGGGATCCTCTGGCATGAACGCCACCTATCTTGGAATCAACATCGGCGGAACCACCTGCTCCGTCTCTCAGGGTGCCGCAGACGGCACCCTGCTCCGGCGCGAAGCCTTCCCCACCGCCGGTCCGGAAGCGACGCTCGCACGCCTGCGGGAGTTGGCTGCCGGGATGGTGGAGGCAGGAACGGCGGCCGTAGGCATCTCCTGCGGAGGGCCGCTTGACACTGCGGAGGGCCTGATCCTGTCGCCGCCGAATCTGCCCGGCTGGGATCGGATCGAAATTGTCCGGATCATGAAGGAGGTTACGGGAAAGCGCGCCTATCTGATGAACGACGCCAACGCCGGTGCGGTGGCGGAATGGCTGCTCGGCACGGGCGGAACCTGTCCCTCCCTGGTGTTTCTCACCTGCGGGACCGGCATGGGTGCCGGACTGGTTCTCAATGGCCGCTTGTATGAGGGCGCGAATGGAAATGCCGGGGAGGTCGGGCATCTGCGGCTCACCGCGGACGGTCCGGTGGGCTATGGCAAGGCCGGAAGCTTCGAGGGCTGGTGTAGCGGCGGCGGATTCAGGCAATACGCCGGACAGAGCGCCAAGGAGGCGGCCGAAGCGGCCCGCTGCGGCGATCCGCAGGCCAAAGGGATGTTCGAGGAGTTCGGACGGAAGCTCGGCCAGGGCTTGGCCGTGATCATCGATGCCTTCAATCCCCGCCGGATCGTGCTGGGCGGCATCTACCTGCGGGCGGAAGACCTGATCGCGCCCGCCATGCGGGAGACGCTCGCGCGTGAAGCCCTGCCGCAAAGCCTGGCGGTTTGCGAGATCATGCGCTCAGTGGCAGGCGAAGACATCGGCGATCTCGCCGCCATCGCGGTGGCGCGGTATCATGCCGAAATAAAGGCGCGTGACTTCGCCACATCACGTTCTGACTTCCTGACCTCGATTTGACCTTGCCGTGGTGGGGAGGTAAACGCCGCTCCGCCGGAAGTCGCCGGGGGACATCCCCATAACCTTTCGGAAAGAGCGGCAAAAATAGTTCACATCCCGGTAACCGCAATCCCGCGCAATCTCCTTGATGGGGCAGCGGGTTGTCTGAAGAAGCCGGGTGGCGGTGCGGATGCGCTCGCGGATCAGGAAGTCCCCTGGCGACGTGCCGGTACGGGCGCTGAACAGCCGTGTGAAATGGTGACGGGTGTAACCGGCCAGGGCGGCCATCTGCTCCACCCCCAGGGGCTCTGCAAGATGCAATCGGCAATAATCGATGCACCGGTCCATCGCCTCCTTGCGGGAGCCGTCGGGCGGTGCGGCCGAGCGTTTCCGGGCAAGATCAAGCAGGAGCATGGTGATGCCATAAGCCTGATGGGAAAGGTCGGTGGCCTCGAATTTCCGGCCCTCCAGAATCCGGGCGCATAAAACGGCCGCCGTCTGGATGAACTCCGACTCGAAGGGAACATCCACCACGGGTCCGAGCCGCCCGACGGCATACCGCCAGAGACGGACCACTTCATGCCCGTAGAGGGTCACATGGAAAAACCGCCAGCGCCCTCCCTGGGGCAGCCAATAACGGTGCGGGTCAGGTACCGTCAGCAACATGACCTGACCGGGTTTGACGGCATACTGCCTCTCATCCCGGCTGAGCGCCCCTTCGCCAGCCAAGGTGTACTGGAGGATCGCGAATTCAGACCGCCCCCGCTTCCGGCCATCCCAATCATAAGGGGGCCCGGCCACCTGCTCATGCCCGACGGCCGCCACCATGGCTGGCAGAACCGGGCCTGGCCGGCTGGCCTGTGGCGATTCCGACCGGTATGGCACCCGCCGGAACCGGGATAGCTCAATCGTGCTATTCATCGCATAACATTCCTATTTATCAATCAAACACAATGGCATATCGTATAGCACATTGTTGAATAAATACAACCTCTACCACAGGAGACATGAGCATGGCCAAGATTACATTTATCGGAGCGGGGAGTCTGGGATTCACACGGGGGCTGGTGCGGGATTTGTTGACGTTTCCCCTGTTGCGGGATGCGGAGATTTGCCTGATGGATATCCATGCGGAGCGTCTGGATTTCTCCCGGCGTGCCTGTGAAAAGATTATCGCCATGGGCCGCTACCCTGCCCGCGTCACGGCCACCCTGAACCGGCGTGAAGCCCTGAAGGGGGCGGATGCCGTGGTGGTCACGATCCTTTGCGGCGATACGGATGTCTGGAAGCATGACATCCTGATTCCCCGTCGATACGGGGTGGATATCAACGTGGGGGACACCCGCGGCCCGAGCGGTATCTTCCGGGCCCTGCGTACCATTCCCACGATGCTGGACATCTGTCGGGACATCGAGGAGCTTTGCCCAGAGGCCATTTTCCTCAATTATACCAACCCGATGGCGATGTTGTGCCACGCCATGCAACGCCAGAGTGCCATCTCGGTCACGGGTCTCTGCCACAGCGTGCAGGGAACGGCCTCGATGCTTGCCACGTGGGCTGGTCTGAAGGCGGATCAGGTGGATTATGTCTGCGCCGGCATCAACCACATGGCCTGGTATCTGAAATTCGAACACAAGGGGCGGGATTTGTATCCCAAGCTGCGCCGGGTGGTCGAGACCAATTCCAACGTCTACAACGAGGAGCAGGTTCGTAACGAAATGTTCCTTGCGCTGGACTACTACGTGACGGAGTCATCCGGGCACAACTCGGAATACAACTGGTGGTTCCGCAAGCGTCCCGAGCTGATCAAGCGGTACTGCACGACGGGAACGGGCTGGAATCCCGGTATGCACGCCTACATCCTCAAGGAATACCAGCGCACGGACAAGACCTGGAAGAAAGGGGCCCGGGAGTGGTTGGCCAAGGATACCCCGATTTCGCTGGAACGGGGTCACGAGTATGC
>JBIKMI010000286.1:0-3641 GCA_044359285.1 Kiritimatiellia bacterium | reverse complement strand
GAGGGAAAAGCGCAATTGTCTTCACCCTTTCCCTCGAGGGGAGAGGGAAAAGCGCAATTGTCTTCACCCTTTCCCTCGAGGGGAGAGGGAAAAGCGCAATTGTCTTCACCCTCTCCCCTCGAGGGAGAGGGTTGGGGTGAGGGGGGTAATTTTCGCGCCCCTGCCTGAGAGGGAGGAGATAGAAGATGCTTGAAGAATTATTTACTGCCTTGTCACATGCCGTCGAAGGGTCGGCGGGGGTGGCATTTACCGCTGCCTTTGTGTGGGGGGTGCTCAGCATTCTGCTCAGTCCCTGTCATTTGGCAAGTATTCCGTTGATTGTCGGGTTTATAGATCAACAGGGGCGGATTAGCACAAGGCGGGCGTTCACCATTTCGCTTCTGTTTGCGGTTGGTATCCTGATCACGATTGCGGTGATCGGGGCCATTACGGCGGCGGCAGGGCGGATGATGGGTGATATAGGCCGCTGGGGCAACTATGCGGTTGCGGTCATATTTTTTGTGGTTGGACTCTATTTGCTGGATGCGATTCGTTTGCCCCTGCCGGGGGCGGCCCAACCTGGCATGAAACGCAAGGGCATGCTGGCGGCGCTGGTTTTGGGACTGGTATTCGGGATCGCACTTGGCCCCTGTACTTTCGCCTATATGGCCCCGATGTTGGCCGTCTCGTTCAAACTTTCGGCAACGAATCTGATTTACGGCGTGATGTTGCTTGTGCTCTATGGGGTGGGGCATTGTGCCGTGATTGTTCTGGCCGGCACCTTCACCGAGGTGGTCCAGCATTACCTGAACTGGAACGAGAAATCCAAGGGGGCGTTGATTTTGAAGAAGATGTGTGGCGTGCTGGTCCTTTTGGGCGGCCTGTATCTGATTTATACCGCTCGTTGATTGACAGGGCCCATGCCCGTTGTGTATTATCAAAGACTATGTTGAAAATCAGAGCATGGATGGTGGCGGTTTTGCTGATCGTTACCTTTTGCGCCGCCATGGAGGAATTTTCCGTATGTGGTGATTCTCACGGGGCTGACTGCGAAACCGCGTGCCCGTGTCAATGTCACGCCGGTCCGACTATGGCTTTCGACAATCCTGCCAATGTACCGATTTCGCCGATCGTTCAGTTTACTGTCGTGTTCCACCCGCAATGGTTGGAAGTCCTTCTGTTGGACGACGTCTTCCGGCCTCCTATCGCCGCCTAAGGGCCTTTCGCCCTTTTTCGCCTTTGAAGTTGCCTGCCTGTAGGGGCGGGGCCCAGGGGCGGATTCTATCTTGTCGCGTCCTCGATGGAGGCCGAACTCGCAATATTTCTCAACGCATTTAGCACCTTACGACTTTAATCAATCTCATCTTGGTCATGATTTGGACTCTTCGTTTTGGTTCCGGCTATGCCGGGTTAGGAGAACGTATGAATCAGAATAGACATGGTTATCACATCGGGTTCCGTAACCTGCTCATATTAGCCCTGATGGGGCTGGGGCTAACTGGATATGGGCAGAATGACGCGAGTCCGAGTGTCCCGGAAACACAAACGAACCGCGCCCCGTCACCCCGCGAGCCGGAAGGGGTCATTTCTCTTCAAAGCGCCATGGAGTGGGCTTTGATGCAGAGCCCTGAATTGATGGGATCGGCGTATGGTGTTCAGGCGGCGGAGGGGGCCGCGCAGCAAGCGGGGGCCTTGGCGAATCCGACGTTTGAGCTGACCGCAGAGGAGTTTGGTGGATCCGGGGCGCGCAAGGGAACCGATGCCGCACAAACAACGGCGCTCCTGAACCAGACCCTTGATTGGGGCGGTAAACGCGGCAAACGCCGGGATGTGGCACAGGCGGAAGCGCGTTTGGTGGGTTGGGATTACGAGGCAAAGCGTCTGGATATTCTGATTTCGACCAAGAAAGCCTATGTAGATTTACTGCTGGCGCAGGGCCAGCTTTCGCTCTCGCAGTCACTTCTGGTTCTGGCCGAAGATGTCCGCCTGGCCGCGGCGAAACGGGTGCAGTCGGGGAAAGTCCCGCCCCTTGAAGAAACCAAGGCGGGTGTCGAAGTGGCCTCCGCCCGCATTGCACGGGATCGGGCCCAACGGGAGTTGGATACGGCCCGCAGGCGCCTCGCGTCCAAATGGGGCGCGACCCTGCCCCTGTTCAGGGAGGCCGGTGGCGAGTTGGATTCGGTCCAGGAGGTGCCGTCGCTTGAGAGGCTCTCGGCTACACTCGATCATACGCCGGAAGTGGCCCGCTGGAATGATGAAGTGGCCTTTAGCCGGAAATCGCTGGCGGTCGCAAAGTCTGAACGCAGTTCAGATGTCAGCCTCAATGCCGGTATCAGCCGCTTCGAGCAGGACGGGTCCCACGCCTTCACCGCCGGAGTGTCGGTGCCGCTCCCGTTATTTAATCGCAACGCCGGGGGCATTCTGGCGGCGTCACATCGGGCCACCCGCGTTGACTATGAGCAACGCGCGGCCCGTTTGCGTGCGGTAACGGATCTGGTCGAAGCCCATAACCGGCTCGCCATGGCGCGAACTGAGGCGGTGACGACCAAGCGGGAATTGCTCCCTGGCGCCCAGCAAGCCTTCGAGGCGGCGAAGACAGGATATCAGGAGGGAAAATGGGGGTATTTGGAGATGTTGGACGCTCAGCGGACGTGGAGTGAAGCGAAATCCCGCTATCTGGATGTGCTGGCGGCCTATCATAAAGCGGCGGCGGATGTGGAAAGATTGGCCGGAACCCCGGTACCCACAATTAAATGAACAAGTTAAAGAGGAGTAAAATTAACATGAATAACGGAAAATGGACGATTCAAAACGGGCTTTGCGCCCTGGGGCTTTCTTTGGCGCTATCAATGGGTTATGGCGCGCATGCATCAACTGGCTGCGGAAAAGATGACGGGTGTGGCGCGACGTCCCCAGCGGCCGCCACGTCATCCATAGAAGTGCGTGCGTTGGTGAAATGCGAGCATGATATTCCGATCTATCAATGTGACAAATGTCGGTATGAAGCGGGAGTCGTGAGGCTGGATTCCAGCCTGATGAAGAAAATGGATGGGACCGGGCTGGTGCAGACCCAGGCGGTGGTGCGGGCGAAGGTGGCTGAGGTGCTGGCGACCACCGGGGAGGTCGCTTTGAACGAGAATGCAACGGTGCATATCAGTCCCCGGATTTCCGGCATCATTGAGACCGTGTCAACGGACATCGGGAAGCGCGTGAAAGCCGGCGATCCCTTGCTCACGCTCGTCAGCGTGGAACTGGGCAAAGCCCTGTCGGATTATGAGCGGAATCGGACGTTGAGCGATCTTTCAGAGAAGGTCTTCGCGCGGGAAGCCAGACTCAAGGAGCAGAAAGTGGGGTCCGAGCAGGACATGATCAATGCCCAAATGGTTTTTGAACAGCATCGCACCGACCTCAAGGCCTCCGGGCAGATGCTTCACGTGCTGGGGTTGACGGATGAGGATTTGGCGAAAACACGTGATTCGTCGCAGGGCGTGGGGAAAGGCGTTCTGACGGTTCGTGCGCCGGCGGCGGGAACGATCATTGAAAAACATGCGGTGGCCGGTGAAGTGGCGGAGCCAGGCAAGGATTTGATGTTGTTGACGGATCTCACCTCGGTTTGGGTCTGGGCCAACGTGCATTCAGGTGACCTGGCGCCGCTGCTGGCC